>JAHIUE010000082.1 GCA_018817205.1 Patescibacteria group bacterium
AAATTAAGCTAACTTGGTCTGATCCAGAAAATAAATATCTTTTTTAAACAACTCATCAGAGAATTGAAATTCTCCTCTGCCGGCAATAATTGCCTCATATTTTTTACATTCGCTATAAGGAGAGTCTCCTTCAATGCAAACCCATTTATTGTCTTTAATTGCTTTTTCAACCTCTTTCGCCTTCTCTTTCAACCACTCCAGTTTTTCCTCCAATGGATCAAGTACAGCCTCTTTTGGGGAACTATCCCTATCCAAATACCAGTAGCTTATCTTGGAAACAGGCTTTCCGAAAGTTGCCTCTGCCAAAATTGCATAAACATAAAGCTGTGTGGGGTCTTCTTCATCTTTTGAGCCTGTTTTGAAATCCAAAATATGCAAACTGCCACCAGCAAGCTCTCCTATAAAATCCACCTTGCCGTTTAAGACAATTTTATCATCCAGTCTGTATCTTAAAAAATCATATGCCGGCAGATTTTTCTCCAAGCATGCTTTGTTTTTATAAAAATTATCAAGCATAGCAAGACCCCGTTTTCCAAATTCAGCTTCATCCTGGCGTGTCGGGAAACCGCCTCTTTTACCCTGGTATTTTAACCAGTGGTTGCGGTATTTTTTGACAATATCAGCAAGAGTTGCTGTTCTTCCTGTCTGCAAATACCATTTAACAGCATCATGAACTAAAGACCCAAGCGTCATGGGAGCAGATGCAACCAGCAATCTATTGTTGGTTTTAGGATCCCTATACCTGTTCTTTAAATAATACGAACGGGGACATCTTAAAAAATCCTTAAGGCCGGTATAAGAAACCCACAAAGCATCTTTGACAAATTTATATTCCTGTTTCGGAATCATACCCGAATTCTACCTCTAAATTTGTTACAATACCACCATGATAATCTTGGGAATAGAAACTTCTTGTGATGAAACGGCTTGTGCTGTCGTGACGAATAACCATAAACGAATAACTATTTTATCCAATATTGTGGCATCTTCTGCTAAATTACAGGAAAAATACGGGGGCGTAATCCCGGAGCAGGCCGCTCGCGAACAAATAAAATCCATTATTCCGGTTATTGAAGAAGCGATGAACGAATCACGAATAACGATTAACGATATTAACGCTATTGCAGTCACATATGGTCCGGGGCTAATTGGTTCACTCCTGGTGGGAGTAGAGACTGCCAAGACCTTAGCTCTTGCATGGAACAAGCCGCTTATTCCGGTAAATCACCTGCTTGGGCACTTTTATGCTAACTGGATCAAGCAGTCTTCAGCTATCAGCTATCAGCTATCAGACAAAAAACAAAAAAAGTCTGACGACCGACGACTGATGACTGACGACTATCCGCAATTCCCCTGCATTGGCTTACTTGTTTCCGGAGGACATACAGACCTGCTTCTCTTTAAAAACCATGGCAAGTATAAATATTTGGGAGGCACAAGAGATGATGCGGCCGGAGAATGTTTTGATAAATGCGCCCGCCTTTTGGGACTTTCCTATCCGGGCGGCCCGGAAATTGCTGCCTTAGCACGTGAAGGAAATCCCAAAGCCTTTGATCTCCCCCGGCCAATGATTGATTCCAAGAATTTCGAATTCTCATTTTCCGGTTTAAAAACTGCTGTAGCAAATGTCGTTCACAGTTCACAGTTCACAGTTAGTTCGTCAAAAAACAGTGAACGAATAACGAATAACGAACTAACCAATAATCTCTGTGCTTCTATAGAAGCCGCTATCGTTGATGTGCTGGTTGCCAAAACCATAAGAGCCGCTAAAACCTACAAGGTTAAGCAGATTATCATTGCCGGCGGCGTGGCAGCGAACCAAACTTTGGTTCGCAATTTAGAATGTACAATGTACAATGTACAATTAAAAGCAAAACTACACGTACCTCCACCAGAGCTCTGCACTGACAATGCTGCCATGATTGCTACTTGCGCCCTTTTTAACTTTCACCCAGTTGACCCTTTAACCCTCCAATCCGACCCCAATCTATCATTAAACAACCTATAAATATTGACATTTTTTATTCTTCACTCTAGAATAATCGAATATTCATAGAAGGAGTTCTTATGTTTTTTGAAGGAAGGTCTGAAAAACCCCTCAGTTTATTTGATAAAGTTTGGGTGGGGATGAAAGATGCCGAGAGTGGATATGACCGATTACAGATTATATTCAATACAAAGCTACAACCAGTTTGCCGGCTTCGTCGCATCACTGAAGAATATAACTATAGTTTAACGCAAACCCCTATTTTTCTAGAACACAAACCACGCAGAATCATGGCTGATACCGCTTCCCCTGACAATCCAGTTAACCCATTTAATTGCCCGAGGTTAAAATCCCGACCTTCCCGTTTAGCACCAAATATACATATACCTTCATTAGCGCTAGCGGTAGAACCCAAAGATCCGAATATTCGAATTATCCATCCCCGATACAGAACAGTTAAAAACACCATACTCGAATTAGAACAAGTAACAGTAGCCTGTACAAAACCCCAAATTTTTACAGCAGGAAATAAAGGAATTACTGAGCTAGGTCCAGTTTATATAAATCCAAAGAGTAACACTATAATTATCACTTTTACAAGAAACGGGGGGACTTGCGCAGCAAAATTTGATTACAGAAAGACTCACGTCAAAATGTCCTTCAAAACAAGGTAGCCTGAAAATCCAATCTTAATCTTGCACTCTAACCTCGAAAAAAATATACTTACTGCATGGACAAGGTTTATAACCAAAAGCAAGTTGAGGAAAAATGGTATAAGTTTTGGGAAGAAAATGGCTATTTTAAGCCTGAAGTAAACCCTGATGGCAAACCCTACTGCATTATTCTGCCTCCTCCCAATGCCAATGCCCCCTTACATTTTGGCCATGCCATGTATACGGTCGAGGACATCTTAATCCGCTACCACCGCATGAAAGGTTTTTCTACTTTATGGCTTCCCGGCTCTGACCATGCCGGTTTTGAAACCCAGGTGGTTTTTGAAAAAGAGCTGGAGAAAAAAGGCAAATCCCGCTTTGACTATGACAGAAAAACATTATTTCAAATGATCTGGGACTTTGTCCAAAACAATAAAGGGACAATGGAAAATCAAATCCGCAGATTGGGATTTTCCGTTGACTGGTCAAGGGAAAAATTCACCCTTGACGGAGAGATTGTTAAAATTATCTGCCAGACTTTTAAAAAAATGTTTGATGAAAGCCTGATTTATAGAGGACTTCGAATTGTCAATTTTTGCACCAAACACGGCACCAGCTTTTCCGACCTTGAGGTAGTTTATGAGGATCGGACTTCCCCGCTTTATTACATTAAATACGGCCCGCTAACTTTAGCGACAGTAAGATTGGAAACCAAATTCGGCGACACTGCAGTGGCAGTTAACCCTAAAGATCCCCGCTATCAAAAATATATCGGAGAAACTTTAGATATTGAAACAGTCTTGGGTCCTGCCAAGATCAAGGTTGTAGCAGATGAAGCAGTTGATCCTGACTTTGGTACCGGTGTTGTAAAAGTCACTCCTGCCCATGCTATGGCTGATTTTGAAATCGGACAAAGGCACTCTTTAGAAATCCGCCAGGTTATCGGCTATGACGGTAAATTGAACGAAAAAACAGGCAAATTTGCCGGCATGAGGGTTAAAGAGGCAAGGGCGGAAATTGCCAAAGAAATGCAGAAAAAAGGCTTGATTGAAAAAACAGATGAAACTTACAAAAATAGAGTCGGTGTTTGTTACAAATGCGGCACGGAAATAGAACCTTTACCTTTGGAACAATGGTTCGTCAAAATGGAGGAACTTGCCAAAAAAGCCATTGAGGCAGTAAAAAATGGTCAAGTCAAAATATATCCTAAAAACTGGGAAAAAACATATTATAGCTGGCTAAAAAATATTAAGGACTGGAATATTTCCAGACAAATTGTCTGGGGTATTCAAATCCCTGCCTGGAAAAATAAAAAAACAGGACAATGGGTAGTTACCGAAGGAGAAGCACCGGCAGGAGTTGATTGGCAGCAGGATACTGATGTGTTTGATACCTGGTTTTCTTCAGGACAATGGCCCTTTGTCACTTTACAAACTACAAAGCCGGATGATTTTGAAAAATTCTACCCCACCCAAGTTATGGAAACCATGTATGACATTCTGCTTTTTTGGGTAGCCAGAATGATCATGCTGGGCATTTATAAAACAGGAAAAGTCCCCTTTGAAAATGTGGTTTTGCATGGCAAGGTGCTGGATCCGGAGGGCAAGAAAATGAGCAAATCCAAAGGAAATGCTGTTGATCCAATCGAGATTGCCGATCAATACGGGGCAGATGCGGTCAGATTTGCTTTAGTTTACGGCACTGCTTTTGGCCATGACCAATCTTTATCTCTTCCGAAACTGCAAGCCATGCGCAATTTCACCAACAAACTTTGGAATATCGGCCGTTTTATTATTGATTTTAAACCGGATGGAGTTCAGAGTTCAGAATTCAGAATTCAGAATTTGAAAAACAAGGATGACAAAGTAATTATTGAAGGATTGAATAAAACCATCAAAACAGTAACCCAAGCAATTAATTCTTATAGATTTCATGATGCGGCAGATTGTTTATATGAATTTATCTGGCATGA
>JAHIUE010000083.1 GCA_018817205.1 Patescibacteria group bacterium
AGTCGTCAGTCGTCAGTCGTCAGTCGTCAGATAAAAATAATCTGAAAGCTGATAGCGAAGCGAGTCTGAAGACTGATAGCTCTATTATTCGAGTTGCAGCTGCTTATGAAATATTTCATACCGCTATTTTGGCTCATGATGACATTATTGATAAAAGTCCGGAAAGACGAGGTCAACAATCTTTATACCAGGCTTTGGGTGGGGATCACCGCGGAATTTCTTTGGCAATAACTCTGGCAGATGCGGGTTTTTTCCTGGCAACGAAGATAATCTCTGAAGCGGATTTTCCTGAAAAGCGGAAAAACGAAGCTTTAAAGTATTTCTCAAGCATCATGTTAAATACTGCCATGGGACAGATTTTGGATATAGAAAAAGGGGATCCCTTAACAGTTGCTAAGTATAAGACTGCCAAATATACTGTTTCGGGCCCTTTGGTTTTGGGAGCAATTCTGGCCGGAGCCAGATTAGACAAATTAACTCAACTGGATCAATTCGGGGAAGCTGTAGGAATTGCTTTTCAAATTCAGGATGATATATTAGACGGTGAAACAAAGAAGTACAAGCAGAGTTTGCAACAGCTAGATTATTTTAAAAATAAAGCATTAAAAATCATACCCGATATAACGAAAGATTCGAAAATGAGTAAAATATTAGAACAATTAACAGCAGATTTGGTAAATAGGATTAAATAAATGGATAAGCAAAGTATTCCTCAACATATCGCCATTATCATGGACGGTAACAGGAGGTGGGCCAGAAAAAGAGGCCTGCCTGATATTAAAGGTCATGAAAAAGGGGCTGAGACTTTAGAGGAGGTAGTTGATGCGGCAGAAAAGTTAGGGATTAAAACTATCACGGTCTATGCTCTCTCAACAGAAAACATCAAGGAACGAGCCAAAAGAGAGGTTTTAGGACTCTTTAACCTGATGAGAACAGGTTATCACACCAGGCTGAAAAAGATGATGCAAAAAGGGGTACGGGTAACTTTCTTGGGCGAAGTACAAGGTATGCCCGGGACCATTAAAAGGATAATTAACCTAATCAGGAAAACATATATTAAAAACGAATCTATCAAGCTTAACATTGCCCTAAATTATGGGGGTAAAAAAGAGCTGATAGAGGCCATAAAAGATATTGTCAAGGAAGGTGTTGATATAAATAAAATCAATGAAACGATTATTGAAAAGCATCTATATACCAACGGCCAGCCTGATCCGGATTTGGTAATCAGGACAGGGGGAAGAAGCAGGTTGTCTAATTTCCTGCTTTGGCAGACAGCCTACAGCGAATTTTACTTTACCAAAACTTTTTGGCCGGATTTTGATGCTCGGGAGCTGAAAAAAGCTATTTTATGGTATCAGACCCAGAAGCGTAACTTTGGTAAATAGCTATTATTGAACCTCCGACCAGAATTGCTCATTGCGGGCAAAAAGGTCTCGCAGAATTATCAAATATTTAGACTGATGGACAATTTTTTCTGCTGCGGTATTATTATCAGAGAGTGTGCGGCAGAATTCAATATTGCCGTCTCCTAAGGAAACTAAGCCGCCATTTATAACGAGTTGGCTTCCGGAAACAGGTGAGGTATGGGTGCAGCCTGAGCCGGCAGTATAGATTTTTCCGGAAGAGATAATTACGGCATCAATTTGGGTAACAGTTGGATCAATATTAACATCATCTTCTACCACAAATACCAAACCGACACTGGCACCGGTAGTAAGTTTGTTGCCTGGAATAGGGCCAATGGTTAAATTGCCGTCTACAAATATTACACCGGTTTGATTGCCCGTAATATCGCTTGGGCTTGAAATTGTCAGATCTTCCGTAATGTTATAAATATGGTCTTTAGCACCATCCAGCTTAATCGGTTTTGAGGCTTGAGGCGGTTCTTTAACAGAGGTGTCGGATGATTTAGCCTGGGTATAATAAATTGATTTTAAATCATCATATGTAGGAATTTCATATGGAGCAAAAGCTGCCTTTTGATCAATAATGCAGGCGCCGGTTGAGCCGAAATTGCCGGCGAGCGTCGGACTGGAAACCAGTCCTGTTGCCCTGGCCTCGCCCGTACCGCA
>JAHIUE010000084.1 GCA_018817205.1 Patescibacteria group bacterium
ATAAAATATAAGTATGCAGCAGCAATAACAGCGAAATCCAAAATATGATTTTTAACAAAAGCATTTCAATATTCAAGATATAATTTAAAGATGTGATTTAAAAAAGTCAAGTAATTTTTTTGTTAGTTCCAAACTTCCGAAATTTCTTTTTGCAAAGCTCCCATCTCTATAGCATTACGTTTCCTACCCATTAACTGTCCTCTCCGACCATGGGGAGAAAAAAGCAGTTCAAATCTGGGATCTTTATCAAACTTATATATAATTGCAGCCGTAACTCCCCGCGATGTTTTGATTAATTCGAGCATTCTGGCCGGACCTTCGTGTTGCGACACCCAAGTCCAACCTTGTTTGAAATAATCGACGTTATATTGCTCATTGAAAAAATTAGCGACGATTACACCCATTAATGCCTCTAGTTCTTGTCTCTTTTCCACTGTATATTCTTGTAATCCTGCCCTTTGGCCGGCAGAGGTTAAAGCCTCTTTAAATCCGTTTACTTTTTGGATAAGTTCTTCTGGAGACTTTCCCAAACCGCTTCTCATCCAGCGAATAAAGGTCTCTCTTGCTCTTTCAAATTGCTCTTCATTTCTGGCATAAACTGTAAAATAATTAGCATAGGTGGGACGCCAGTAGATTTCACCTTCATCCATTAGTTTTTTGAACTCCCCCCCTTCTTCTGCTTCAAATGTAAATCCGCCCTCGATAGGCAGGGGACGCGGACGATTCGGATCAAACAGAAGTGTTAACCTATCAAGAGCTAACTGGATATAAACATCCCAGACCCCCTCTAGTTTACCGATCTCTGGATTTGCTCTTCTGGCAGCCTGAAAGGTGCGCTTGGCCATATCTTCTATTGCAGCAATTCTTCTGCCTACTCCCACCTTGCCTTCAATACCCCGCGACCAACTTTCTTCTATACCTGTCATAATTGCATCAGGAGATAAGCCCTGATCAAGACCTTGCTGTATTTCTAGAGCTACCGACCTCAAACTATCATCTATGCTGTCTAGAAGCCCTTGATTATGAGCCTCCTTAAAATACTTTGATACATTATTTCTAGCATTTGCTACTTCGTTCTCCCATGCTTCTTTTCCTTGAGGATCTATTGGAACAGGATGGTTAAGGATGTCGAATAATTCCTCAACTAATGGTAAATCTGTTAAATCCTGACTCTCGTAACGCTTTGGCTGCGTAACTTCGGCAGCTTCCTCGAACTCTGTTGGATTAAAGGGTTTCCTTAAATAAGATTTTTTATTATCTAAAGCTTCAAGCTCCTTCCATTTCTCGTAAAGCTTTTCTAGCTTGAATTGATTCCCACTGTTATATTGTTCGGCATAAGGTAAGCTTTCAAGTGCAATAATCTTTTTAACAACACTGAAGCGTTTTGCCCGGAATTCTGAACTCCACAAATAATCCGGCCCTCTTGGCCCTTCTGGACCTCCAGGCTCTTCGGGACCCCCATTGCTTCCTTCTCCTCCCCCAGCGGGAGGCTCTTGGCCAGGAGGAGCTGCTTCTGTTGCAGCTGGTATCTCTGCTGTTTGTATCTCCTCTGATAAAGGTGGACTTTCTTGTTTTGAACCTCCAAAGTGCTCTTGCCACCATTCCCCTATTCTTTCCTCTGGAGTAGCCACGTCCGTGCCTTTTTCTAATGTAGCTATTGAGGTACCAGCTCCTGATGAAGGTAAGCCTTCTTGTATCTCGTTTGCCATATGATTTTTAGGGTTCTGGAATTTGTTTCTTAACCCTTATCTCCAGTGTAGAGCTTTAGATTGCTGACTGTCAATTCCTTTTATCTTGAGAGGTTTACATCTAGCACAGCTGAATTATTTTATTATCTTGGCCAGCAGTTCTTTCGGAGTAACAATTCTAACCGGTTTAACCTTTCTTTTAACGCCCTCTTGCAATAAATGCCTCTTATCTAAAGTTACCAGATAATCGCATTTTGTTGATTTTGCCCCGGCAACAACATGCGCATCGCCTTCATCCACTATATTTTCATAGGCGCGAGTTTCAGAAAGAACAATGCGTTCTCTTACCAGAAGCAAATTATTCTTAATAAATTGTCTAATCTGACGGGGATTCTTGTTAATCTTGGCTGAATTACTTTCAACCTCATCAATGATCGTTTGAGAAGTTATACCGGCCACAACCCCTGCTCTTACAAATTGAATCAATTTAGCCGAACCGCCCCCAGATGAAAACATTGCCGCGATTATTACTGAAGCATCAAAATATACCTTAATCACCTTTTAAAAATTTTAGCTTTCTGTTGACTTTCCCCGCGAGGTTTTTTGACAGCTTATCCTCTTTCAGCCATTCTTCTATTTGCTGACCGCTAAATACCCTGTATGGCACATTTCCCGCTTGCGGCTCAATAACAAGCCTGTTGCCTAACTTTTGCGCTTTCACAACAGCTCCCTCCTCTATGCCAAGTTCGTCCCTCCAGGCTTTCGGGATGGTCACCATGCCCTTACCGAGAATTTTTAAATATTCTTCTTGAGGTTTGGCTGTAAATATTTGTTTCATAGTTTGAATTTCTAACTTTTTACATTGTAAACTATATCCTTCAACCTGTCAAGACGCAAAATAAAAACTATCCGCATCTTTTGATTGTTTTGCAATTAGGGCAACATTGACCATTCCTGACAACACACCTTATTTCTACTCCGCAAACAGGACATGTATTACAATAGTCAGGATCTCTGTTGTCTACCCCTTTGTTGCGGCTTAAACCCAAGCTTGAACCCCCTAAAATTCTGGTAACTGTACTTGCTGGACAACCTGCTCTGGTTTTTAAAAACATAATCTCCGCGCTAAAATCATCCTCAATTCGACGCCTGTTCTCCATCGTAGGGTAGGTTTCCATATTTGTAGGATAAGCTGTTATCTGCTCCTTAGTCCTGCGATAAACTCTAGTCAGCATTAAAATTGCTTTCTCCATTCTGTTTATAATTTCCTGCTGAACAGATTTATCGCCAAGCTTCTCTATATTTTCCAGAATATATCTTTTAGGATCTGTAACTAACTTTTCTTCTTCCTGGGTCAAATTTAATAACTCTTCAAACCTATTTATGTCTTTTTCTACCTCCTCTATTGATCTTATTTCCACTGTTCCGTCACGCATCCGAAGTTTTAAGTCTTCCTGCCCTCTTTGGATCAATATTTTATCCAATACATATTCGAAAGGGTTCGCGTAAGCAGCAGGCAAGGATAAAAGTGCCGGATTTCTAACAATGTTGGCTAACCTCTCGCGTTCATTTTGCCCATCCATTGCTTCTTCCTCAACGCCCAAAGAAACCATTGTTTGTTTTGCCTGTTCTTCCTTAAGATCGGTCACCAAAGTTAAACCTTTTAAAGCCCCGTTTTTATCTTTCCAAAAAACCATTGTTTCAACATTAAGGTGCGGCTCTGCATTTTGGCCATATTCATCTACAAACCCATTCCAGCCGGCCGGATTCATTAACACTGCAAACGAATTGTTCCCGGCAGAAACCAAAAAGCTTTCAATAGTTCTGGAGGCTTCTAATACCGCACCATTTCTTTCCTGGGCGGTAATTGCATCAACAATCGGCTCACCGCTATTGCCTACCATTCTTAACCGGTCATTTTTATAACCAAACCTGTTCATATGAGGAAGCACCGGCCTAGACTTAATAATTTCTGTATCGTAACTTCTTAAGTTAATTTCAAGCTCAGCGGCAGACAAACTTGCCGCCTCATTTAAAGTCCTGCCTGCCTCTAAGGCGGAATTGACACCTCTAATTAATCTTCTTACTTCCATCCCTAAATCTATACCGGCTTCTTTTAAATGCGGGTTTATCTTCAAATCCGGAGTTAATGCTAATGGAGTAAATTCCCTGTTTTGAGATTCTACAGTAGGTGAAATTCGGTTAATTGGGGTTAAAGGTTGCGATAATACTTCTACTGGCATATTTGCTCCTGCAGCGGGACATAAAGTGGTCGGTCTCCGGACTTATGATAGGGAGAAGCGTAAAGCGAAAAGGGAGAAGTTTTTCTTCTTAACCCTTAACGCTTTCCCCTTTACCCTAACCAATCACCGTTGCGGCACAGCTTCCGAAATTCTCGGAATTCCCATTATCTCTTCTCCCGCCTTACGGCGGGATGAGATACCACTCAAGTAAGATATCAACATACTTTTCAATTATCAAGTACTAAAAATAATTTTTAATGTTTTAAACATTAGAAATTTAGATATTCATTAGAAATTAGGAATTAGAAATTAGGGATTTTACCTAGATTGCCCCAAAATGATCCCTTTTGAGCTCCTTGCCAACACTTTTTTCACGATGTATATAGATAATACCTATTAATATGGAACCGCATCCCATCCCGCAAAATGTAACATATTTCCAATTTAAACTGATTGGGGATATGACTTTAAAACAATTCCTCTACCTTGCAACAGGCTGCGGCATTGCTTATGTGCTGCTTGTATTTTTTGTCAGCGATTTCCCTGTAATTGCCTGGCCATTGATTATTATTTCTGCGGGTTTGGGCGCCAGCTTTGCCTTTTTGCCAATTGCTTCTCGCCCATTGGATTATTGGCTGGCGGCATTTCTCAAAGCAATTTATTCCCCGACCAAAAGGGCTTG
>JAHIUE010000085.1 GCA_018817205.1 Patescibacteria group bacterium
AAGTTCTCAAGCAGGTCATAAGCACTGATTAATCCTTCCGTTACCCTGGGGATTGAGGTTTGGCCGGGACAGACAATACCGGTGATGGTATCCTCAGGCCCGCCCTGCGCATTTATTCTTTCATTTGAATGCACATCTCCGGTAGTCTGTATCCATGGGGATATAACAGGAGGGCTGACAAAAAGTGTTTTGGAGACACAATACTGGGATCTGATGTTATGGCTGAACTCAAAAAGATATGGGGTATTATTTAAACTGGCTTCGGCATTGCTTATCGGGAAGATCCAGTGAGCAGCATATTCAGACACAGGCACTCCAGGCGTAAAGCGGC
This sequence comes from Patescibacteria group bacterium, assembly GCA_018817205.1. GTDB lineage: Bacteria > Patescibacteriota > Microgenomatia > Daviesbacterales > UBA10151 > UBA10151. The sequence continues at coordinate 332 of JAHIUE010000085.1, forward strand.
CAGTATAGGTTACTCCTGAAGGATCAGAAGGTTTGGTGATATCTAAAGCAATTGACATATACCCCCAGCCGCCAAGGACATGGACATTAAACGCTTCTCCTGGTTCGGGATTTCTGGGTAGATCTTGATAAGTCGGCGGCGGTCCTACTGTTGTGAAATACATGGTGTTGGTGTAGTCTGAGCAATTCTTAGGATCCGTAGTAGGGTCAATCCATGGATCCTCGCAGTTGCCGGGATCCCATTTGCAAACACCCCAGGGATCTGTAACACATTTATCCCAGTCTTGACAGCTATAGTTGCCAGCGCCATCCATACAGTTGCGTTTGGTGGCACCACTACCACAACTATCATCGGGACAACTTCCGCATCCTCCCCAGGGAGCAGGGGTAGGAGACGCAGAAGGGGGAGGGGAAGCGCAGTTAACAGTTGCCTCGCCTCCGTCAGTAGTTGTAGTTTCATTGCTGGCCCGAAGATGATAGGTTCCTCCAGGTACGATTGCTGGTCCTCCTGGCAAAGATGTGCCTGTCCAGGAACCGGTGCAGTTGCTGCTGATTGTGTATGAACTGGTACCGGCGTAGATGTAGATATCACAAGCACTGCCACTCAGGTTCCAATTGGCAGAGAGTGTTGGTGTTCCATCCGGACAAGTGGCTGTTAAACTTGCCAGGCCGGAAGCAGGACAGGAGAGGGTTAAGTCCAGAGACCTGCTATCCCCATTACAAATACAGCCGCTGGATCCACTACAGCTTGATCTCGAGGCAGTACAATTTACTCCTCCAATATTTAAAGATGCGTTGATAGTATGATTGAGACTACAATTTAGCCGCCGAAATTGGGCACTCGAGCCAGTAACAGAACTTGAATAAGTACCCGAGATATTGATTGTTGCTCCTGAAGCCGGTGAACCATCAGGTTTATAAACATTGACGTTTAGGGTTGAGCCTATACCTTCAGTAAGGGTTATTGTCTCGCCGCTTCCAAACATCCCAGGTTCAACAGTCCCATCACACCGAATATAATACCAGTATGGTGTGGCTGTAAAAGGTACGCTACCGGTAACGCATCTATCAGAAACCACATCAAAAACAAAAATTTGGGAATCTGAAGTCCAGTTTCCCTCCAACAACTCAACTTCCTTTGACTGACTATCAGGATCAACGTGGTTAGAAGGTGTTACTTCAACCCCATAAACAAAATTGCAGTAAACTCCTTTGTAAGCTATATCAGAGGCACTCACATATACAGACAGAGTGTCACCGGGAGAAGGAAGAGTAGGGACATTGGGCGGCCTACTATTTACAGTTAGTGCCCCAACTTGGCTAACCGAAAGAAAAGAGAAAAACAAAAGAAAAAAAGAACTGATTAAAAAAATAAAAAACTTTTTCATCTTAGTTGGCTTAAAACATTCAAAATCCCCTGATACATTCCTTCAGTATAATCGGAAATGCCGTCTTTGTTTTTATCTAAATTATAGTTATAACCCTTCGGTCCATCAGATTCACTTATAAATTCAATGCGGGATTTTAACTGTAGAAGTTCACTCTTAGCCTCTCCCTTTTTACCTAAAGAAAGATTTTCTTTTACTTTTTCAAGACGAGCAATCCACTTTTCCCCTTCTTGAGTCGTCCCTAAAACAGTTTCTTCTGGAAGAACATTTTTAAGATTTTTATTCACCGCCTTATACTTTTCAATTGTCTGCGCAAGATGTTGTTGAAGTTTATTTGTCTCTTCATTCACCCACCAAAGATAGAGAGTGGTTCCAAGAGCAAAAACAATCAGGAAAATAATTAAAACTATGAGGATTTTTTGAACTCTAGAAAAATTGGACAGAAAGTAATTCATTTGGTTGCTTTAAGGATAAAATATTTAAAGAAAAGATGTCAAGAAAAG
>JAHIUE010000086.1 GCA_018817205.1 Patescibacteria group bacterium
CCCAAAAAGCTGGATAGTGATCTCGGTGTTTCGATGGTAATTTGCGAGGGTTTTGGTTCTGTACCTCTTGCTTCCGATATTTATGGGATTTTATCAAAGTATGAAGGAAAATTTGTTTTTATTGACGGAAATAAAGCTGTCATTCTGTTGCCCCTACCTACTTCTTCCTGTATGGCTAAAGTCAAAAGCACCATTCTTCCTCTGGAAGAAAAGGAATATGAAAGCAGGATAAGCGAACTGACGGTTGGTTGTAAGGTTCGGATCGTGGGTAGCTCATATCTTGGAGAACAGGGGACTCTTAAGGCTATTAATAGCAGTCGGACCATTCTGCACTCAGGCCTCAAGACTTTTCTTGCCACGGTCGAAACCTCCCGCAGGAAATTGCAGGTACCGGTTGCTAATCTAGAAGTAATAATGTAAAGTTAATTTTTAAAACTTATGCACAGAATATTTCAAAATATAAGTCTTAAGATTATCTTAATTGCAATTTTGGCGTTTGTCATTGGCTGGCAAGTGGGGCAAAGGGATGCCATGCTTAAATGGGTAAATTACCGTCCCACAGTCTCTATTAGTAATAAAGTTCCGCCAAAAGAAACAGAAATAGATTTCAAATTATTCTGGGATACTTGGGATTTGGTTTCGCGTAATTTTTTGGATAAAAAATCAATAGATCCCAACAAGTTGTTTTACGGAGCGATTTCCGGGATGGTTTCTGCCTTGGACGACCCTTATACGGTTTTCCTGCTTCCCGAACAACAGAAAACATCTCAAGAGGAATTAAATGGTTCATTTGAAGGTGTAGGCATACAGCTTGGTTTTAGTGAAGAAAAGCGTTTAACAGTGATTGCCCCTTTGGAAAGTACGCCGGCCCAAAAAGCAGGGATAAAACCCCAAGATTTGATTCTAAAAATTGATGACAAAGATACTACCAACATGACTCTGCCGGATGCAGTCAGTCTGATTAGGGGGCTTAAAGGGACAAAAGTTACCTTAACGATTTTACGGGAAGGAGAGTCTGATACCAGGCAAATTGGTTTAATTCGCGACAACATTGTCGTAAAAAGCGTGGAGGTCTCTTTTGAAAACACAGAATCCGGCAAGAATATAGCGGTTATCCAGCTTTCGCGGTTTGGTGAAAGGACATATGACGAATGGAACGCCGCAGTTTCCAATATACTTTCATCAGATGCAACTGCTGTTGTTTTGGATTTAAGAAATAATCCCGGGGGATTTTTGGAGGGGGCGGTATTTATTGCCTCCGAATTTTTAGATGGAGGGGATGTGGTTTTACAGGAAAACAGTGAAGGCTTAAAAACTTCTTTTAAAGTCAACAGGAAAGGAAAGTTGACCAAAATTCCTACGAATATCCTTATTAACAAAGGATCGGCATCGGCTTCGGAAATTGTGGCAGGTGCCTTACAAGATAGGAAAAGAGGATTGCTTTTGGGGGAAAAATCATTCGGCAAGGGAACAATCCAGGAAGCCCAGAATTTAGAAGGCGGAACAGGTATTCATATTACTGTAGCTAAATGGTTGACCCCCGGTGGCAGATGGGTAAATGATACCCAAGGGCTTGAACCTGATATTAAAATAGATATGGATATAAACGACGATACAAAGGATCCGCAGCTTGAGAAAGCAATTGCGCTGCTGGAATAACTAATAACGAATAACTAATAAATGAATTACTCAAATTTCAAATTACCAAGACTGAATTTTAGCGGGATAGCCGTGGCAGTGGCTTTGGGGATTGTGGCGGCTGTTGCTTTCTATCAAGCTCAGATTCGAGGTTTAATTCCGTGAGTTAATTTCCAGTTTCCAAAACCTGTTAATAGGATTTGATAATTAATAACCTTTGTTTTTTAACCAAATCTTTTTTAACTTCCACTTCGGCATTAGGGAAATATTTTTGAGCCGCCAGGATAGCCAGTTCTCCATGGGTATAATCAATTTCCCCGATGATAAATTTGGGATGCCAGCCTCTTTCTTTTATTTGAGCAAATAATTTTCTATAAAGGTCAAATCCGTCTTTGCCCCCGTCTAAAGCAATATGAGGCTCAAAATCTTTAACAGATGAGTCCAAATACGGAATTCGCTCAGATGGAATATAGGGTAGATTAGTTACAATAATATCAGGTTTTCTGTGTAGATTTTTCAAAAGATTGCTTTTTATGAATTGAATTTGTTTTTCTACACCATAGAGTCTGGCGTTTTGCCTGGCTATTTTTAGGGCTTTGTCTGAAATGTCCGTTGCAATAATTTCTACATCAGGAGCGTTCTTTGCTATAGATACAGCAATGTTTCCTGCGCCTGTACCTAGATCTAAAATAACATCTCCCTCGGAAATGCTATTTAATACAGCGTCTACCAAAAGTTCTGTTTCAGGACGTGGAATTAAAACATCAGGAGTTACTTTAAATTTTAACTTGTAAAATTCTACCCAGCCTTTAATGTACTGATAGGGCTTTGATGATATCATCCAAATCTCCCTCTAAAATCTTATCCAGATTGTGCCAGGATTTATTTATTCTGTGATCAGTTATTCTGTTTTGGGGGAAATTGTAAGTCCTGATTTTTTCATTTCGCTCTCCGCTTCCAACTATTGCCGACCTTTGTCCCTCGACAGAATTTGCCAATTTTTCCTGTTCTTGCTCCCAAAGTTTTGCCCGAAGTAGGGAAAGTGCATTTTCCCGATTTTGCAGTTGGGACCTTTCTGTTTGGGCGGTAACTGTGATGCCTGTTGGAATATGCTTAAGCCTGACAGCAGTTGAGACTTTGTTGACATTTTGACCTCCGGCTCCACCCGACCTGAAAGCTTCGAATTCTATATCAGAAGGATTAATAGTAAGTTGCGACTGAGGAATTTCCGGCAGCGCAGCTACTGTTGCCGTTGATGTGTGTATTCTTCCTGAACTTTCTGTTCTGGGTACTCTTTGTACCCGATGAACACCGGATTCAAACTCGAGAGCTTTATATGAATCTTTTCCGGTAATTTTGAGTACAACTTCCTTGATTTGTCCCAGTTTTCCTTCCGACCTGTCCAACTCTTCTGTTTTCCATCCGGAATTTTGAGCAAATCTTGTATACATTCGAAGTAAATCATTCGCAAAAAGCCCGGCCTCATCACCGCCTGCGGCACTTCTAATTTCCAAAATAGCAATATTTGGATTTATTCCGTCTTCCGTCTTCTGACTCCCGTCTTCCGCAACTCTATTTGCGGTAGTCTGTAGACTGTAGTCGGAAGACATTAACTCTGTTTTTTGTTGTTCCAGTTCTGCAATCTCTTCTTTGGCCAGTTCAGCCATTTCAGGATCGTTTAGCAGAAGTTTTACTTCTGCAATGCGTTTTTCTATTTGGTTTAACTGTTCACGGATATAATCCATCTATGAAGTTGCTTGTTTGCGGGCTTTCATGAGTAGCTCTTTTAACGAAGGTCTCTCTTTTTTGGCACTTGCAACTTTTGAGGCTCGGGCCTGTAAAATTTTTCTTCTTTCTTCCTGTTTGACTTTGGAAGTTTCGGCTTTTTTAACAAATCTGTCCACCTGCCCCAAAGTATCAACAAACTTTTGCTGACCGGTAAAAAGAGGATGGCACATGTGGCAAATTTCCACTCTAATCTCCGGCAGTGTTGAGCCGGTTATAAAAGCATTTCCGCAGGCGCATGTGACTTTTGCCTCCGGATACCAGACTGGATGAATATTGGCTTTCATAATGGGGAATAGTATATCACATTCTGTGGGCTTTGTGATGCCTGTGGTGGGCTTCCTTGGCAAAAGTTCCTAGGATTACTCCAACCGAGATAAGTACAGCCCCCGATATAAAGGAAACAGATATTGTTTCACCCAATATGGCAATTGCCAGCAGTGTGGCAACAAGGGGTTCAATATACTGGAAAAAGTCGGCAATAATTACGGATGTTTTGGAAAGTCCCCATTCAAAAAGAAAATAAGCGGAGATTGAAGAAAGAAGAGTTATAAAAATAAGTCCCAAAATTCCCAAAATAGTAACCCCTTCCGTCCAGGCAGGGTTTTGGAAATATTCGAAAGAGGCGGGAATAAACATTGTTACAGTACCTACCAAAAAAGCGATAGCAGTGATAATAAGAGTGGAATAATTTTTGAGGATTTTTTTGCTGATGGTGGCTCCAATCACCCAAGAAGTTGCAGCCAAAATTATCAAAATATTCCCCAATAGTATTTGGGAAGATCCGCCCGCTTCGCGAGGCGAGCCAGCCGGCGGATTGCCGGCGAAAATTTGCGGCACTCCTACAATAATCAAAGCTCCGGCAAAGCCCAGGGCTATTCCCAACAGATTAATAAGGTAAACTTTTTCTTTTAAAAACCACCAGCCTAAAAGTACCGATAACATAGGGATAATTAAAATTAAAACCGATGCATCTATGACCGAAGTCCTTTTAATTCCCTCAAAGAAAAAACTAATATTTAGAGTAATGATGAAAACCCCGACAGCAATAAGTTTTGGCAGGTCTTTTTTGTCAATCTTAACCTTCTTGGTTTCCGCCAGAAAAAAAGGAGCCAAAAACAAAGAGGCTAAAGCAAAGCGGAGGAATGCCAGACTCATAGGCGGGAATTCCTGCAAAGTAATTTTAGCCACCACAAAATTGGCACCCCAGATCATATGGGCAAGGATCAGGGCAATATAAGGCATGGGTGTTTTAAAAATTTGGGAAGACATATTGAGTTAAGAGTTACGAGTTAAGAGTGCAGAATTATTTCTGGATTTCTTAACAATCGTAACCAGTATTCTTATTATTTCATCATTCTCCTTTAAAAGTAAACATAATTTTTTCGGAGGAATTAGTTGAGATCGAGAAAGAAGAGTTAACCAGTAATAAGTTTCTCTTGCTTCTTTTAGAGCAATATTTACGCAGTGGATAAAATCTTTTTTGGAAGAGGCGCTTTGTGCCTCCTGCAGATTAGCGCCAATTGATGTTCCAGACCTGACTATTTGTGAAGCAATAGCATAACCGGCAGGAGTTTTGGGTATAGAATTAACCATAGGGATAATTCTTACGGCAAATTCTATAGATCGTTCTGCGATTCCAATTCTTAACTCTTCACTCTGCACTCTGAATTCTCCCAAGTGCTTCGTCAAGTGTAATCAGCTTATCTTGGGTTTGATTCCTTAAATCTTTCAAGGTAATTTTTCCAGTCTCTGTTTCTTCTGGGCCAATGATGGCAACGAATGGTATCCCTTTTTGGTCGGCATATTTTAATTGTTTATCCAGTTTGGTTTCAGTATCAAGCCAAAGTTCGGTGTTTATATTATTTTCGCGAAGTTTAGATGCTACTTCAATTGATTTTTGTTCAAGCTCTTTTGAAAAAATAGTTACCAAAACTTTTGTTGTAGCTAAATCTTCGGGGAATAAATCAAGTTGTTCCATTGCCTCTATAATTCTGTCAAAACCGTAAGCAACACCAACTGCCGGTATGTCTTTTCCTGCAAACATGCCGATTAATTTATCATATCTTCCACCACCACAAACCGAACCCGCAGAATAACCATTTATTTCAATTTCAAAAATAGTACCTGTGTAATAATCAAGACCTCTTGCTAAAGTAGGTGTAAATTCAATCAAATTTTTTGGAACTCCCAGTTTTTCCAATGCGGAAAAAATTGGGAGTAATGGAGGACTCTTTTTCAGCAGCTCCAAATAATTAAGCGCTTCATTTGCCCAGTTTTTATCTGCTCCTTTTTCAATCAATTCAGAAATAACAGCCTCTTTCCCTATCTTTCTTAATTTATCGAGGGTTCTTATGTAATTAAATTCAAACTTATATCCCTCATTAACATAAAAGACATTTCTATCATTTATTAACACTTTAAAATTTTTGAACCCCAGACTTTCTAAGGATTTTATTGTGCAGGCAATAATCTCGGCATCGGAAAGGGGAGAGGAAGATCCAACAGTATCAATGTCGCATTGCAAAAATTCCCTGTATCTGCCTTTTTGGGTATTTTCCGCTCTCCAAACAGGCTGGATCTGATATCTTTTAAACGGAACAGGCAACTGGTTTTGATATTGCGCAACAACTCGTGCTAATGGAACAGTTTGGTCATAACGTAAAGCAACTTTGCGGCCGCCATTGTCAGTAAAGCGGTACATTAATTTATCGCCTTCATCCCCGTATTTACCAAGGAGAACCTCTTCATACTCCAAAGCCGGAGTTTCCAGAGGCTCAAAACCAAAAGACTCAAAAACCTGTTTTAAGATATTTACCACATACTGCCGCTTCCGGGTCTCGTCCGGCAAAAAACCCCTAAATCCTTTTAATGTTTGCGCTTTTATCATAAGTCTCTTTTCATTATACAGATTATTCAATATATTGTTTAACTTCACTTCTTACAACAGTTGATGCTCCAAGCCTTCTTAATTCTTGGAGGGTACTTGGAAAACGATTTCTTCTGATTAAAATATTTACTGCCGCAAATTTTTTCATTTGTATGATTGTTGGTTCATCAGCGCATAGACCTTCTTCGACCAAATATTCCCTTAATTCATCCAATCTTGGTAGTGGCACATTAAATTTAACATCAAAATATTTCTTGCCCACAACAGCCCCGTATAATTGATCAAAGATTTCTTGAGCCTTTACCTCTTTCCAACCCTTGCAACTTGGTCCTGCATAAAGCCCAACGCTGGACTCCATAATTTCGTCGATAGCTCTTAAACGGTTTTCTCTCAATGATCTACCTGTTTGTGAATTGTCAGAGATTACTGCATACCCCATTTCTATTGATTGTTCTGTCGCCCCATCTGAACCGAGTATCTGTACGAGTCGATTTCTTCCTCTTGTCATACCTCTGTATTGTACAAATGGGGATACTAGTCCAAAAATCTCACGATAAGCTTCATTTTGAAGTATAGCCCGAGCGGTCAGATTCACATATTCAGTGGAGAAATAAATAGGTTTACGTTTTTTCTTATCTCTTAAAGCCTCAAAAACATCAGAAAGTGATTGAAAATCACTAGGTTCTGATACGGCGATAATTAGCCTTGTTTGTCCGTATTCTAAATCTCCAATTTTACGTACCGAACGGCTGCCGTTTACTCTGTCTTCTTCTACCCAATCATCGCCGATTATGGCAGTATCCAAAAATCCCTTACTTAAATCTACAGGAGAACGCTGTGGTCTTGTAATAAAGGCTCTAATTTCCGGATCGTTCGCTATATCTACCTTTGCGGATTCTTTGCCTGGTTCATATCCACGCACATCATAACCAGCATTGGTTAAAATTTCGTAAGTATTAGCTCTGCCGGGAGTATTTAAGCTCCCTTTTGGCAAACCTATTCTTATTTCTTTTAATTCTGCTCCCATATTTTAATCCTATAATACTATCATAAAACTTATTTTCTTTCAAATCAAAATCCCAACTAAAAAACCTCCCGTTCTTTGTCCGTTAACCAATTAAGGCTAATGAACAAGGAACGAGAGGCTCAAAAAAAAGGACCCTTCGACTTAGCTCAGGGCTATAGCCTCCCGCGGTCCCATCCTGTTTTTCTTAAAAATTGCTTTCTAAGAACTCTTAGTGGCGACTCCGCTAGGCGACATCGTCTGTTTCGTTTAACGGTTAAACTTCCGTAGAGTATTTGGCTCTCAGCTTTTGGATCGTGACTCCAATACAAACGCTTTTTTACCCCGCTAAGCGGGGTGGTTATTTAGTTGTAAATATAGTATACCACAAAATGTCTGGATGTCAAATATTACTATCGGTTACTTGGGATGAAAGATAAAAAATATTTCTCCTTTTTTGATATACTTGCAGCCATATGGAAAGAGAAATAGCTTGGTTAAATAGTATAGTACCCCAAGGATCAGAAATTCTTAATGAAACAGATTCTCATCATGGTTTACTCTCTAAGGCTTATGAAGTAATTACTCATGCTATTGATACGTACGGCTCAGAAAGTCAAGAGTATCTTGATGCATGCAGTGCATACGGAAGACGATTATTGTGTTTCTGGGGATCACAAATGTCAGGTCTTCAAAGCCGCGTTGCACCAAAAACACGAACTCCATATGAACAAGACATGGATAATGTAAGACACGAGAGAATCTTGGACTACGAAGAATTGCCTCAAGATGGTGACAAAAGACGATTTTTACGAACTACTGAAGGGAATTTCAGTCTTTTTGCTGATACTAAACAGGTTCCAAGAATGGATATTTTCATGCAAATAGGAAACCCACAGTCATCTGCATATGAGCAGTTTTCATTAAGAGTTCTCGATGGTCGCATAGATGAAATAGATGCTCCGAAAATCATTTCACGAAAAGATGATACCTATTTTGAGGTTATCTTGCGTATGGGAGCTGTAAATACCATAACGCGAAGTACCGATTTATCTGGAGTTGTGCAAGATAAAAGAACAATAAGACGATTACGAGGATTTGGAAAAACTTAGTGTATTGTTAAAATATGTTAAGATTATTTCATGGTTAATTGTGCAATTATTTTGGCAGGGGGGAAAGGGGAAAGGCTTAGGCCCTATACCAATGACAGGCCTAAAGTAATGGTTGAGGTGACCGGAAAGCCTATTCTTGCCTGGCAAATAGAATGGCTTA
>JAHIUE010000087.1 GCA_018817205.1 Patescibacteria group bacterium
AGGTTTCCTACCGCGCTGATTGCTACTTTGACTATTCCTATTTTTTTTCTGCTGTTTATGGAAATTAGTGGATCTTTTAAGATTTCGCTTGTTGCAACAGCTCTTCTGACAATTTCTCCCTGGCATATTTACTATTCCAGATACGTATCTGATCATTTGATAGCAGCATCGTTGGTAGTTTTAGGAGTTTTATGTTTTCTTAGAATGTTAAAAACCGGCAGATGGTTTTGGAGTGTCGGCTCGGCTGTTTTCTTTGTTTTATCCATGTATACTTATTATGCAGAGCGTTTATTTGTACCTTTGCTGCTATTACTGTTATTTCTTTTAAAAAGAAGAGAGTTAAAAGCTAAGTTTAAGCAAATAATTTTATTTCTTACGGTTTGTATTATTATCGCTTCCCCTCTCATTTTTTCAGTTTTTTTTGGACCTGATAGAGCAAGAGCGCAAATGACATGGTTAGGTAATGATGTTGAATTTGTAAGAAATGTAGCAGTAAAACCATTAAGTAGTATTCCGTTTTTAGATTCGGATAATTTACTACTTTTCTATTTTGGAGCAAGAAAATATCTGAATTATTTTGATCCGGGGTTTCTTTTTTACAGCGGTTTAAATATGACCACAGTAGGTAGTTACGGATTAGGAGTTTTATATTTATTTGAAATCCCTTTCTTGATTTTGGGAATTATCACTTTATTTAAGACGAAGATAGCCAGTAGAGGTTTGATAATTATATGGATTTTGATAGGTTTAATACCTGCATCTCTAACGAATAATGAGCAACATCCGGGGCGCACTTTTGTTATTCTTCCTATGCTAATATTGATTTCTGCAATTGGGGCAATAGAGTTTTTTAGATTGGTAAAGAACCATTTTAATCGGTATTTAAGAAACATAATTTTTGCAAGTTTTTTAGGTCTTATTGTATGGAATTTAATTCAAGCATTTTTAATTTTTAGCGTTCATTTCCCCCGTCAAAGAGGAGAAAATTTTATGGAAGGAACTAAAGAGACAGTTGAATATGCACTGATGAATAAAAATATGTATAAAGAGATAGTTTTTGATCCTTACAGAGGAATAGAAGCTCCATATATAGTGAGCATCCCTCATATGTATATTCTATTCTACTCACAATATGATCCTGCTACTTATCAGAAAGAAGAAAAAATTAGATCAGATGGCTCTTTTGGCTTTGATAATTTTACCATCCGGAAGATTGACTGGAGATTAGATAGGTCTAAAAAAGATACTTTATTTATTGGTAGCCCTTGGAGTTTGCCTGAAAAAGACATTAAAAATGATGAAATTTTAAGAAAAGTCTATCTTTCCGGCGGACAACCGGCTTTTTTGATTGTTTCTCCCAAGTAGTCTGGCTATTTTACTTAAACTGGTTGAATTGGTAATATTAAGGTTATGGATATAAGAATATCTGTAGTTATCAATACCCTGAATGAAGAGAGAAATATTGAAAAGGCTCTGGAATCCGTTAAATGGGCTGATGAGATTATAGTCTGTGATATGTATTCGGAGGATAAAACTGTTGAAATAGCAAAAAAACTAGGAGCCAAGATACTTTTCCATAAAAAAGAAGAATTTGTAGAACAGGCAAGAAATTATGCAATTTCAAAAGTTTCAAATGAATGGACTCTAGTTTTAGATGCAGATGAGGAGATTCCAGAAAGTTTAGCGAAGAAACTGACAGAGATTAGTTCTAAAATGAATCAAATCGATTATGCCAGAATCCCCAGGAAAAATTTAATTTTCGGTCATTTTATGCAAGCTACAGGTTGGTGGCCTGATTATAATATACGGTTTTTCAAAAAAGGGATAGTTCAATGGGGTGATAAAATTCATCGGCCCCCCGAGGCTTCCGGACAAGGATTAGATCTACCGGCTGAGGAAAAATATGCCATAGTTCATCACAGCTACAGGACTATCTCGCAATTTATCGAAAGAATGAATAGATATTCGAACGTACAAGCTCGGGAGTTAAAAGAAGAAGGAGCAAAATTTAACTGGAGAGATCTTTTTGAAAAGCCTTTAAGTGAGTTTTTATCAAGATTTTTTGCAAATAGGGGATATGAAGATGGTCTGCATGGTTTAACATTAAGCTTCTTACAAGCTTTTTCTTCCTTGGTAATGTATTTAAAACTATGGGAAAGCAATAATTTTAAGGAGCAAGATATAGATTTGACAGAAGTAAAAGATCAAAAAGACAAATCAGCGGAGGTTTTTAATTATTGGATCAATAAATCGAAGTATCAGGAAAATTTTTTTCAACGATTGTTTAAGAAAATTAGGGATTGAGTATGTTAAGCATAGCAGTAATTACCAAGAATGAGAAAGACAGAATAAAGGCTTGTTTAGAATCTGTTAAATGGGCAGATGAGATTGTTATTGTGGATAATGGATCAAAGGATGGCACTTTAGAGATAGCAAAAAGCTATACGGATAAGATTTATAAAGTGAACATGCAAGATTTTGCCGGCGTGAGAAATTTTGCCATGGAAAAGGTATCGGGGGATTGGGTTTTGTTTGTTGACAGCGACGAACGAGTGTTAGAACAATTGAAGATAGAAATAGAAGAAATGCTCAATTTTGGGAATTTTTCCGCATTCGCCATTTCACGAAAAAACATAATTCTTGGTACAGAAGTAAGATACGGTCCATTTTGGCCTGATTGGGTAATTAGACTGCTTAAAAAGAGCGATTTTGTTACTTGGGTAGGTAAGATACATGAATACCCGAGATTTAAAGGGGAGTTGGGTTATACTAAAAATTCACTGCTTCATCTGACACATCGAGATCTTGACCAGATTATAATGAAAAGCCTGGAATGGTCGAAAATTGATGCAAAATTAAGATTTGATTCGGGCCATCCGAAAATATCTGGTTGGAGACTTTTGAGGATTTTTGTGACAGAAACTTTCAATCAAGGAATTTTAAGAAAAGGATTTTTTAACGGAACCGTAGGAGTAATGGACTCGCTACTTCAGGTTTTCAGCATGTGCATGACATACCTTAGATTATGGGAAATGCAACAATCTAAACCTTTGGACAAAGTATATGATGATTTGGACCAAAGACTTATTGAAAATAATTTCAAATATCCATGAAAGTAGCAATTTATTCCCCGTATTTGGATACCTTTGGCGGAGGAGAGAAATATATGATGACTATTGCAGAAGTTCTTGCCTCCGGCAACATGGTAGATGTATTGCTGGATCAACATTTGATGGATTTGGGAGGAAATTATCTAAAAGATAAGTTATCGGAAAGATTTAATCTTAATATCAAAACGGTCAATTTTATCAAAGCTCCGGTCGGGAAGAAAAGCTCTTTTGTCTCAAGACTACTTTTTCTTAAAAAATATGATCTGTTATTTTATCTTACAGACGGAAGCATTTTTTTTCCAACTGCAAAGAAAAACATTTTACATATCCAGTCTCCCCTGGTGGGCCAACCTGCCAAAAGCATATGGGGTAAATATAAGCTTAGAGGCTGGGATTTAATTATTTATAATTCTCAATTTACCAAAGCACATTCCGAGAAAAATTGGCCGATAAAATCAGAAATAATTTATCCCCCGGTTGATATAGATAAAATTAAGCCTTTAAAAAAGGAAAAATACATATTATCGGTTGGCCGTTTTTTCGGCTATCTCAAAGACAAGAAACATGCACTCCTTATTAAGGTTTTTAAAGATCTATTTGAAACTGGTCGGATAAATGAATGGAGTTTGCATCTGGTTGGATCAGCAGGAGAAGGAGATAAGGGTTATCTGGGGCAGTTAAAAGATCTGGCAAAGGGGATTCCGGTAAAATTCTATCCAAATTTGGGGTATGATCAGCTTATAAAGCTATATGGGCAGTCTTGGGTCTATTGGCATGCATTAGGATTTGGAGAAGAAGATCCTACCAAGATGGAGCATTTTGGGATTTCTACAGTTGAGGCAATGGCAGGGGGCTCTGTGCCGATTGTCGTAAACAAAGGTGGATTAAAAGAGATAGTAATTAGCGGTAAAGATGGTTTTTTATGGGTTGATTCAAATCAGCTTAAAAAGTTAACAACGGATTTAATAAGCAATACTAAATTATTGCAGAAGATGTCAAAGGATGCAGTAGAATCGGCTAAAAGATTTAATAAGGATATCTTTGTAAGGCAGATTCTTCAACTAACCGCTAAGAGTCTATTCAATTAACCCAAAAGAAAAATGTCTCTGAACTTTTTTATGTTAACATATAATTTTCTGTACAAAATAATGATAAAAAATATACCTCTGCATGTATTAGTGATAATACTGAATCCCTGGTGGTGGGTTATTATTCAAAGGGATTTAGGGGTTGGTTTGCTGGTATTTGTCTTGAGTATATCTTTATTTATATATTTTTGGCAAAATAAATCCAGAAAACTATTTTTATTACTGTTAACATTAACCGCAGTTATATTTTTTGTATCAATTAGAGAAGCTTTTGATGAAAGTATTTTTCGAAATTCGGCACTTGATATTCAGCAGTATAACAAAAGGCACGAGTTTTATGCTCATGATCTTGGTAAAATATACAAGAATAGATTTTCCTTAACTTATTTCAAGAATTTCAATTTTCCGCTTGCCAAATTACAACGGAATTTTTTTTCTAATTTAGATCCTAATTTATATTTTTTTGCAAGTCACCCCAGAGAGAGATTAGGTGTTGATGAATTTAAGAAGTACTCACCAATTTTTCTACCCTTTTTCTTAATTGGGGCTTTTTATTCTATATATATTTTATTCCCGAATCTTCTGATTTATACAGTTTTTGTTTCGTTATTAAGTTCAATAATTTCTCCTAAATACAACCTTGGACCTATATTATTTTTTGCGCTGATTAATTTTATGATTAGTATCGGAATAATAATAAGCATAAAAAAAATATTGAAATATTTAGAAAAAAAAGCATGAGATTCAACTGGAAGCATTTAGTTATTTTTCTGATAATTATTTTGGGTGCGGTAATTGTGAGATTTTATCAGCTTGATAAAATACCTCCCGGTTTAATTATTGATGAAGCATCCGAGGGGTATAATGCTTTTTCCATATTACATACCGGCAAAGACCGTTATGGACAAAGTTTCCCTACCCTATTTAGGTCGTTCGGATCATTTCAGGCCCCATTGTATACATATCTCTCGGTAATTCCAATCTATTTTTGGGGGAATTCAATATTTTCTATTCATTTTATCTCTGCGGTTTCAGGAGTGGTACTAGTGATTACAACATTTATTTTGTTAATTGATTTTGAGAAAAGAAGAAGAATTGGTTTATCAGCAGTTGCTGCTTTTTTAGTCGCAATTTCACCCTGGGCAGTATTTTTCTCAAGAATCGGTACAGAGGCAAGTTTAGGTGTTACATTATTTGCTTTGAGTTTTTTACTTTTTTATCTATCATTGAAACGACTCTGGCTTTTCCCTGTAGCTACATTTGTTTTGGGTTTATCTACGCACGCTTATTACAGCGAACGATTGATCGGTGTACTTTTTCTAATTGGTTTTATACTCTTATTTAAGAAGACTCTTTTATTAAGGAAGAAACTTTTGATAGCAGGGTTAATGCTTTTTGCGCTTACTCAAATTCCACATCTGTTAATTGCTAATTCTGGGGCATTTACCAGAAGGCTTTCTCAAGTAGATTATTTTAGTAATCAATTTTTTCAAGTTAATAGTGGAGATCTTCGTTTTATTCCTTTTGGTAGATTCTTATTTATTATTAGAGAATTTTTGAGTCAGTATCTGGCGTATTTTTCTCCCAATAATCTATTTTTTAATCCTGATCCTCAGGGTGCCCGCTCAATGCCTGACCTTTCAGTATTTTATAGCTGGATGATTATCCCGTTTGTATTTGGCTTGAGGTCGTTTACGAAAAATCACTTGTCTCCGCTTGTTAGAATACTTATTTTATTAACTGTTTTAGCCCCTATTCCTGCAAGTCTTACAAAAGATCCGTTTTGTACGATTCGTACTCTTGTTTTCTTTTGGAGCATTACTATAATTATTGCCTTTGGCGTAAATTATTTATTAAATATTTTTTTGTCCTTTAAATCTAAAGCTCTAATCATTATTATAATTGTCTCAATATCATTAATTCAACTGTATCTTGCTTATTTTGTTCTTCTAAAGTACGAGAGATCTGAGAATTATGGCTTTTCTTATTTAGAATTGCTGAAAAAGATTGAAATCGATAAAGATAGAAAGTTTGTTGTTGATTCAACTAGAGAATTAGGGACAGGGATTAGATTTGCTTTTATTAAAAAGTATGATCCTTTAACATTGCAAAAAGCATTGGGGAGCAGAATCGTTGGACAGTATTATAGTAATTTCGAATACGATGAACCATATATTTTAGATAATATTGAAGCAAGACCCGTTATTTGGAGGGAAGATCCTTGTAAAAAGCAAGTTTTGGTAGGAGATATAATCGCAATTTCTAATGATCAGGTTAAAGAACATTATTTAAGATTTCTGTTTGATATTAAAAATTTAGCAGGCGATATTACTTTAAAAGCATATATTACGAATCCTGATGCAAAGTGTAATTTAGTCCCCCTTTAATTTACTGAGTAATTTTCTCCTCGCTTAATATACTAGTGGTTATAGAGAAATTAAGATATAGTAAACAAACAGATAAAAAGGTTACGAGCCTTGTAACTGAACGCAGAGTGAACATTGTTAGTGTTGTATTATTTGATTATACTTTAGTAAAGTGACTTTACACAAACAGATATTTGCAGTAGTTCTCTTAGCATTATTTTTAAGAGTTTTAGACTTTTCGTTTCCAGCCTTTACTGCTGAAGAAGCAAGCATTGCATTTAGAGGATACACCCTTTCTAAAGGAGTAGATGAGTTAGGGAGAAGTTTTCCCTATCTTTTTAATTCACAGATTGATTACCGATTACCGCTAACATCTTACATAAGTGCCTTGGGAGCAGTATTTTTTGGTAAATCAGAAATGGCAGCTCGGATACCATTTATTATAATTGGATTTGTTTTAGTACTACTTACTTATAAGGTTTCTACTCAACTGAGTAAAGAAAAATCTTTCCACATTTTTAGCACTTTTATTGTGGCTATCTCTCCTGTTCTAATTTTTGTTTCTAAAGTTCCTAACGAACCAATTGTTGCAACCACATTACTTCTTTGGCTTTTCTATCTATTAAATAAGAATAAACTAAATTCAATATTAATTTTTTTGATTATAATTTTGCTCATCCTTACTTCTAAATCTTCTTGGTTTATTGTAACTCCTTTTGTGATATACACGGTTTTTATTTACAGAAATACATTAAACCTTAGAGATAAATTAAAACTTAGTTTGATTAGTCTGACTTTTGCAAGTTTAGCTTTTGTTCTTTTCTTACAAGTTCCGCAAGGAGCGAGAAGTTTATCAGAAAATAACTTCTCGCTTTTTTCTGATATCACGATAAAAAATGGAATTAATAGGATAAGAGGTCAGGGTAGGGAAAGTGGATGGCCGCCTATTTTAGGGAAGATACTTGTTAATAAATCACATTTTTTTGCAGCAGGAAGTCTTCACTGGTTATCCAATATACAACCAGCTGTATTTTTTAGTCAGTTTGACGAAAACGCAAATTTGAGTTTTGTAAGTATGGGTGCTTTCCCTAAAACAACGATTATTCCTGCAATAATAGGAATATTGTTTTTGATTAGGATAAGAAGCAGTAAGCTTCTTTTATACCCATTTCTTATTGTTTTACCATCTGCACTAATTTATCCTAAATTTAGTCCAGAGGTAGTTATTTTGACATTACCATTTGTTGCATACATCGTAGCTTTTGGGTTTCTGCAAATGAATGGGATATTTAGGAGTTTAATCTTAACATTGCTGATGTTAGAGTTATTTAGTAATTTTTTGTTCTTATCTCCTCAAGTAAAATTTACAAATGATTTTAGACCGGAATGGATAAAACCAATAGTTCAAGAAGCCTTCAACTTATCAGATACAGGTCAAGTACTTATCTCAGATGATATTGCTCAAGATATAACATCTTTTATTGAGTGGTATACACCCTTTAATCCTGAAGATGCCTTTTTAGATATACCTTATCCGTATAAGTTTCGCCAAACCAATTTAGGCAAGATAAAACTAGTGGGCGCAAGCGATAATTTTAGAAGTTGCGGTTTAGGAGAGAATACAAAGTTTTTTTCCAGCAAGCGTGATCTTAATAGGGTGAAAACTTTGAACTCTATTCAAGTAACAAGTACCTATTTAAACAGCAGAGAAGAGGTTGTAGCCTACTTTATAGAAAGGGGAGTATGTATAAATTAAAAAATAGTAAGCTTTTGATTTTTATAATAATCCTGCTAATTGGTATATTTTTTAGATTATGGAAGTTGCCGCAATATCCGGTTCATCTTAGTCACGATGAGGTATCACAAGCCTATGATGCTATATCGATTGCTCAAACTGGACGCGATATATATGGTAATTTCCTACCAACCATCTTTCCGTCTGTAAATGATTTCAAGTCACCTTTCTACACCTACGCTACCTCTTTAGTGTATTTTATAATTGGCAATCACGAGTGGATGATTCGGGTTGTAGGAGTATTTTTTGGCATCTGTATAATTCCTGCCGTATTTTGGTTTACACTAAAACTAACCAAGCAAGTAAATATAGCGCTTTTTGCAAGCCTATTTACTGCAATTTCCCCATCTGAAATATTTTTCTCAAGAAAAAGTTTTGAAAATGGTGCCGGAATATTCTTTTTACTCGTATCTTTGTCATGTCTTTTGACGTATCTTGAAAAGCAAAAACAGCAAAGATGGTTATATTCAGCTGTATTTTTATCGGCCTTAGGTATGTATACCTATTTTTCTCATGCCGTTATTATTCCTTTAATGCTTGCCATATTCATTTTAATTTTTAGGAAAAGTTTTACACAAGGATTTAAAAAATATTTCCCACCTTTTCTTCTATGGATTCTTCTTCTTATTCCTCTAATTATTATAATTATGACTAATCCGGGAAGCAGATATAGATCTCAAACAGTCTTTATTGTCCAGGATAGCACGCTAGAGAGACAACTCAACTATGCAGAATCTGAAAATTCACTTATTTCTCAACTTCTGCATTTCAAGACAATAGGAGATTTTAGCTTTAATCGCTATCTTCAGCAATTTGATCCGGTTTATTTATTTGGTAATGGTTTGGATTTAACCAATCAAGGCCCTGTAAATATGGGTCCATTATTATTGTTCCAGCTGCCACTACTCCTGATTGCTGCTTTTTAT
The DNA here is from genome assembly GCA_018817205.1 of Patescibacteria group bacterium. GTDB lineage: Bacteria > Patescibacteriota > Microgenomatia > Daviesbacterales > UBA10151 > UBA10151. The sequence continues at coordinate 9,286 of JAHIUE010000087.1, forward strand.
CTCATTCAAAGGGCGGGTTTTACAAATTTTAGTAAACTACTTATTTTTTTAGTAGCTTTAGGAGGTTTGCCAAGCGGATTAACTTTTGAACCTCATAGTCCGCACAGAATAGTTATAGTTTTCACTCTCCTTAATATAATAACTGGAATTGGCGCATTTTCTCTCTGGCAAAAGATAAATAACTTAAAAGTTATTCATAAAATTATATTAATTTTCACGCTAATGGTATTATTAATACTCAACTTAGTTTACTTTCTCCATATTTATTTTGTAAATTATCCTTACGAGAAATCTCAGTATATACACTACCCCTTCAAACAAGTTGCTCGATTCGCTTGGTCGGAATATGATAATTTTGAGCAGATTATCTTCGATCCGTTATTTGGAGAATTAGCTCCAGTAATAGGTACGGCAGCACACTACTATTTAGCATATTATGGTCAATATCCATCTTTAAAATTTCAGGAAGAATATCACTTGGGAACTAAACCGAGAGAGGTGATTTTTGACAAATTTTCTATCCGCCAGGTATATTGGCCCAGTGATAAGAATTTTAAAAATACACTAATAATTGTTAGCCCATGGAGTGTTCCAGAAGCAGACATTGAAGATAAAAGCAAGATAATTAAAAGATTTAATTTTTACGACGGTAAATTGGCATTTTATGCAATAAAACTATAGTGAAGTATAATATGTTTCAAGTAATATGAAGGATGCAAAAATTGTTATAGTTATGCCTGCCTATAATGCAGCAAAAACTGTACAAAATACCTATGAAGAAATCCCCCGAAAGTTTAGAAAAAATATTATTTTAGTAGATGATGGAAGTAAGGATAATACTGTTGATGTAGCAAGGAAACTGGGTATAAAAGTGATTGTCCACACGCGGAATTTAGGATACGGTGGTAATCAAAAAACTTGTTACTGCGAGGCTTTAAAAGAAAATCCTGATGTTGTGATTATGTTGCATCCAGATTATCAATATGATGCTTCCTTGATCGAAGAACTGATTAGACCGATTTTAGATGACCGATATGATTTTATGTTTGGAAGCAGGATTCAAAACAGAAAATCTGCTCTTTCGGGAGGTATGCCTAAGCTTAAATATTATGTAAACAGGATAGTATGTATTTTGGAAAATATACTGCTTGATGTCAATTTTACCGAGCATTTTTCAGGATTCAGAGCATATTCTGCTGAAGTTTTGCAAACTATACCATTTCAAAAATTTTCTGATGATTTTGTTTTTGATCAGGAAATGTCCATATCTGCTTTAAGCTATGGTTTTAAGATAGGTGAGATTCCCATCCCAACCAGATATCACGAAAAAGCTTCCTCAATACAGTTTATAAAAGGCACTAAATTTATTCTGGAAACCTTTTGGACAATAATTCTTTATAAACTTCATAAATTAAGAATAATTAAAAATAAACTATTTTTTCAATAGTCTTCTTAATCTGTTTGTACACATGATAATAGCTTTTTGGGGCATAAATTGCTAACATTAATTTTGTAGTCTAGATGAAGCATAAAATATATATAGCTCTTTTGCTGATAGTAATATTAGCATTCTTTTTGAGATTTTATAAAGTTACTTTAAATCCTCCTTCTTTAAATTGGGATGAAGTATCAATTGGCTATAATGCTTATTCTATTTTAAAGATCGGAAAAGATGAATGGAGAGAGTTACTGCCGGTTCATTTTAAAGCATACGGGGAGTATAAGTTACCCTTACAAATCTATGCAAGCATTCCGGGGATATATTTTTTTGGGCTTAATGAGTTGGGGGTAAGGATTACTCCGGTTGTTTACGGAACATTAACAGTGTTGTTTATGTTTTTCTTAGGAAGAGCGATTTTTGCAAGCAGACTAGCAGGATTAGTCGCTGCATTTTTATTGGGCATTTCGCCTTGGCATATTCAGCTTACCCGGGCATCTTTTGAGTCATCTTTGGCAACATTTTTTGTAGTACTGGCAATATGGTTATTTGTGAAGGGATTTAAAAACCAAAAGTGGTTTATTATATCGATGGTTCCTTTTGCGCTGTCGGTATTTACCTACAATTCTGCAAGAATTTTTACTCCGCTATTTTTAATCGTTATTTTATTTCTCTACAGAAAGATACTGGTTAAATTTAAAAGAGTAATTATTTTAGCAATTATTATTTTTTTTGTTTTGCTTGTCCCGCTTGCTCCTTTCATATTAAGCGGTGAAAGAAGTGCGCGGTATAAACTAGTGAGCATTACAGATGATCCTGGTTTGATCCCTAGGATTAATGAAAATAGAGGTCGCTCGGACTTGCCGCAACCTCTGTCCAGATTAGTACATAATAAGGTAATTTATGTAACCTTTTATTTTACTAGAAATTATTTGGCTCATTTTACTCCGCAATTTTTATTTATTTCAGGTGCGCCGCATAAACAACATCATGTTCAAGATATGGGAGAACTTTACTTCTTCCAGGCACCATTTTTAATAATTGGACTGCTATCTTTGTTTTATTTTAAGCATCGATTTAAAAATCTTCTTCTTTCCTGGTTATTTTTGGCATTCATTCCAGTTTCCTTGACAGGAGATAGTATTCCGCATGCTCTCCGTACGCTAATCGCAGCCCCGTTTTATCAATTAGTTTCGGCTTTTGGATTTCTAGTTACTCTGAGGTGGATTAAGAAAATACCCGCAGTGACCAAGATTATTACAATAGCAGCTCTTGTAGTAGTTGTAGCTTTGAGCGTAAAAATATACCTGGATAATTACTATCTGGTTTACCCGAGTAAGTATTCTAGAGATTGGCAATACGGCTACAGACAAGCGGTGGACTATATTGATAAACATCAGGATAAATATGACCTGATTGTTTTTACCAGACATTACGGAGAACCGCATATGTTTACTCTGTTCTATCTAAACTATGACCCTGAAAAGTATCAAAATGATCCTAATTTGGTTAGATTTGAAACATATGATTGGGTTAGAGTACTGAGATTTAATAAATTTTACTTTCCGGATTTAGGGGATGAAGGAACAAAATTTGGAGATTTAGTTAAAGCAAATCCAGGAAAGAAATTATTATTTATTGGAAGACGTGAGGATTTCCCCAAAGAGATTCCCAGACTTTTTTCCGTCAATTTCCTGAATGGGGAAAATGCTTTTGATATTGTTGAGGTGAAATAATATGTTTCAAACAAAAAACTTTCTGGTATTAATTTGTATTCTTTTTCTTTTTACTCGTCTTTATAAAATCAACGAGATCCCTCTTGCCGTTTATTGGGATGAGGCTTCCATTGGCTATAATGCTTATTCTATTGCTCAAACCGGCAGAGACGAATGGGGAGAAATTTTGCCGATACATCTCAGGGCTTTTGGGGAATTTAAATTACCGGTTTACATATATTCAGCTACGCCTTTTGTGAAAATCTTTGGTCTGAATGCTTTTTCTGTAAGATTGCCTTCGGTGCTATTTTCTTTAGGAGTTGTGATTTTGATTTATTTTTTAGCAAAGAAATTATCAGGAAATTCAAAGATCGGGTTATTCAGTAGTTTCTTTATTTCTATTTCTCCCTGGCTTTTTATCTTTTCCCGAACAGGGTACGAAGCAACAGCAGGATTAATGTTCTATCTTCTTGGTATTCTATTTTTTTTAAATAAATTTGGAGGTAAGTTATTTCTTATTTCCATTGTCAGTTTTATCTTAAGTGCTTATAGCTACAATAGTTTTAGGATAATTTCTCCCCTATCATTTTTAATTTTGATTCTTTACAAAAGAGATGAGATTAGAGCAGTTTTAAAGAAGGATTTAATCTTTATTGCTCTTGGGGGAATTTTACTAATCTTTAGTATAATACCAATCTTCAGATTGTATATGTTTGATGTCGGCACTATAAGATTCCAGACAGTCGGAACTACAAACTCTTCGTTTGTAAAAAATTATTTGTTACATTTAAGCCCTGATTTTTTAATTTTAAATGGGGATAAGAATTTAAGGAGTCAGCAAGCAGGTTTTGGGCAGTTATATTTACCGGAGTTGATACTGTTACCACTGGGACTATTGTATATGATAAGGAGCAAATCGAAATATAAACTGTTGCCGCTGATTTTATTGTTACTAGGGCTGATTCCTGCCGCTATCACAAAAGAGTCCCCCCATGCCCTACGGGCAATTTCTGTTGTACCATTCATATCGATTATTTCTGCAACCGGTGTGGTTGCTTTTGGACTTTGGATTAAAAAAGCTCATATTGTAAATACGATGATTGTTCTAATATTTCTTGCTTTTTTTGCAAATTATTTTTTAAACTTTTTAAATATTTATCCGAAAGAGTCTTCGGAAGAGTGGCAGTATGGGTATAAAAGGATTTACACTGATTATGAAGATAAATTTGATAAATATGGCCGGATTTTAATTTCCGATAAATATGCACAACCCTACATATTTACTCTTTTTTATTTAAAATATGATCCGGATAAATTTAGGCGGGAAGTTGTAAGGAACAGCGTTGACCAATGGGGATTCTCCACTGTTAAAAAGTTTGGAAAATTTGAATTTGGAAAGTTTCCGGAAATGGTTTCTTTTAACAGATGAACAAAATACATATATTATTAATTTCTATTGTTATTTTGGCAGCATTTCTGCGTCTTTATAAGTTGGATAGCGTTCCGCCTTCTTTAAATTGGGATGAAGTTGATGCAGGTTATAATGCTTACACTATTGCTAATTGGGCGAGAGATGAATGGGGGGTATTTTTGCCTTTGGTTTTTACTTCGTTCAGAGACGATAAGCATCCTGTTCATATATATCTTACGGTACCAATCGTTAGACTCTTCGGATTATCTGATTTTACCACCAGGCTCCCTGGAGCAATAATAGGGGTTTTAAGTGTGATAGTAATTTTTTTTCTTGCGCGGATTATATTTAAAAGCGATTTGATAGCTTTGCTATCTGCATTATTTTTGACAGTTTCTCCGTATCATTTACATTTCTCAAGAGGACTATGGGAGATAAACTTTGCGCTTTTTTTCTTTATGCTGGGGCTTTTAATGTTTTATTTAGCACTACAAAGGAAAGGTTGGTTGATAAATATATCCTTTTTGAGTTTCGGAATAAGTATTCTGTCTTATCATTCATCAAAAATAATAGTTCCGCCGATACTCTTGATGCTTATCATATTATACATAAAGGATTTAAAAAGGCTGTCCATAAATTTTTATTTAGGCATACTTACCTTAGTTGTGTTTACAATTATTTTAATTGGCAACCCGCGTATTTTGGGTTTTGCCAGGGTACAACAGACTCAGTTTTCAAAAGATATTATAGAAGAAACTCAAACTTTTCAAAAAACAAAAAGCCATATACTTGGACTTTCGGAAATTACTCTTAATCAATATCTGACTCATTTTACTCCGCAGTATCTTTTTGAGTCTGGCGATCAAAGTCCTCGTAATTCCGTTAAAGTATTCGGAGAGTTTTATAAAATTGATGCACTATTTATAATAGTTGGATTGGTTTATTTAATGTTATTAAAATCAAGGGTTGCATTAATTATTTTTACCTGGTTATTGTTATCTCCAATTCCATCCAGTTTAGTCAGTCATGCTCCTAATGCTACCAGGGCAGTCTTTATGATGGGAAGTATAAATCTTCTTGCAGCACTAGGAGCAGGTAAAATAATTAATTGGTTTGGAGGAAAGATTAGAGTTTTTATTATAGTAATCATCTTAGTCCTACTCAGCATACAAGTCTATCCTTATCTTCGATATTACTTTGAAGGTTATCCAAAAAAAGATGCCATTGATTGGCAATACGGAATGAAACAGATAGTAGAGTTCGTTAGAACTCATCCCGAATATACTCAGGTCTATATGACCGATATCCGCTCCCAGCCGTATATATTCTTCTTATTTTATTTGCAGACACCCTTACCTGAT
>JAHIUE010000008.1 GCA_018817205.1 Patescibacteria group bacterium
GCAAACAAAATACGAAACGTTGACAAGTAATATCTTTTCTATCTATACTTCATCACTTAGATGGACGATTCTTCTTCACTCTCCAGCATGACCCAAAAAGCGATTGATGCCGCGCTTGATTCAAAATGGGAAGAAGCCCTCAAGATCAATAAAAAAATAACTAAGCTGGATCCGCAAAATGTCGATGCCCTAAACCGTCAGGCCAAAGCTTATTTGGAACTAGGCAAACCCGGTTTGGCCCAAAAATACTACTGCCAAGTTTTAAAATTCGACTCCTATAATCCGATTGCTCTAAAAAATTTGAAAATCATGAAATCATCTAAGCCTAATTGCATACCAAAAGAAAGAACAAACTGCCATGACAGACTTTCCCCTTCCTTATTTTTGCAAGAACCCGGCAAAACTAAAATGGTTTCTCTTTTGAGGGTAGCCGAGCCTCAAAAATTATCCCAAACTTACCCGGGAATGAAAGTAAGAATGATAGTTAAAAATAGGAAAATTACCATTGTCGATCAAAACGAAAGTTACTTGGGAGTACTGCCTGATGACATCAGCCACCGCCTTTTGCGCCTTTCCAGAGGAGGTAATAAATACGATTTGTTCGTCAAATCCATCAGGGTAAACAACTTATCAATCATCATTAAAGAAACCTTCAGGAGCAAAAAATTCAAAAACCAGCCTTCGTTTCTGGACTACACAAATAATATCACCAGCTCAACAAACCTACTCACCTCACTCGATAGTGCAAATAGTGGAGACACCAACGAAGCCGATGACGAAGAAGAACAACAAGAAGCTTAAATTTTCAAAAGGCGCATAACTACTTTAGAACCGAGGACTGGAATCTCAGTATCTCTTCCTAAACTTCTTAAGCGGAAAAAATCGAACATCTGCTCATTAGAATATGGCCTCGGCACTTTAATAAGCACTCCGGGCGCCAAATTCTCAAACCAGTTGGCAAAGATTTTTCTTCTCCGGGTATCATTGGAAAAAATAGCCGCCCGAATTTGGACTCTTTTATCCCCCAGCGCCACCTGCCAGAAGAATTGATCTTCCTTATAAAGTTTAGGCAGGGCTGCAAAGATATTGTCAGTATTCTCCAAAGTCTCACCGCTCCCTTTGGTTCCCACTTCCCAGATATCCATATTCTCATAAGATATCCCTGCTGTATAATCCTCCAGCTCCAACAAGCGGAGTTCTCCCATTAAATCCTTCAGGATATTTTTTGGCCCGAATAAACACAGAACTGTTTTTCTATCTTTAAATAACCGCTCTAAAGACAAAACTCCACCTGTAGATAAAAGTTTGGCTCTAACAGAATCCAAAAATTCCCAAGTCAATCCCGAGCTTTTACGCACCAGATACAAACCATAATCCGCTTCTTGCCTTCGGGGAATCTCCTTATAATCTACCATTGACCTGTATGCCAGGACAAAGGAGGTACCTACAATTAGTAAAAAAAGTATTACCCAGATAATCATTTCAATTTGAATAATCCTCTCCTAAAATCAAGTTAATCTGTGCTCTGGAAGCCAAATCGCCACTTAGAGGCTTTATTTTATCAGCTGAAGCAAATATTTGCCCCAGCCGCTCGTAAGTAGGAGAGCGCTCACCTATAATTTGGGTTTTCTTAAGCTGCTCGGTAGCATTAGCAGTAATGATGACATTACCTCCCAAGTTAGTTACCAGCCTGGCCCACTTTTGGGCAAGTCCGGGTACAGCGGTAGCGTTAAAAATGGCGATAGAAATGTGTTCAGATACAAGTATCGGATCTGCCAAATCAGCCATGATGCTATCTAATTTAACAGAGTCTCCATAGTAGACCTCTTGACCATCCGGGAGGTTTTTCTTTTCCAAAACATTAAGCTCGGCAAGGTCCATTTCTTTTATCTTGTCAAATCTAACCCCTGCAATTGCCGTCTTAAGCCTAATAAGTTCCCATGGCGTCAGATCGGTTTTGAGCTGGTATAACAGATTAATGCCCGAAAAAGGATTAGCTCTTAAAATATCTACAATCTCCCCTGTCGATTTTGTCTCATACATACTAAAATCCAAAAAACCGTCAATCGGCATGCCTAAAAAAGAGGTCAGGGCGGATAAAAGCAGTTTGTTTCCGCCTACAGCTTTTTCCGACTCTCCTAAGTCATAAATAGAACGAAGCTGCCAGGATCCAAATCCTCCGGGTACTTCCAAAAAAGTTTCATCCGGAATATTAATAATGACAATTTTCCCCTGCTTGGGATTATAAGAAAATAGGGAAATTCCTTTGGAACGAACCAGCAAGTTAAGATTAAACTTTCCGTTCCAGACATAGTGTTTTGTCTCCGATGAACCATTCCATGGACTAAACATTTGGTTGACAAAACGGATGGCCCAAGACAGAACCAAAAGTCCCAAAATTATCCCTAAAACAATAAGGGCAAGTTTGACCTGTTTACTTTTTTTTATTTTAGACTGGGTATATCTCCAACCCATAAATATAGTTTACCACGTTTAGCTACATAAACGTGGTTTACACCAAAAGGGTATTGACCTGGCAACTACAAATTAGTTAAACTAAATTGAGAGAGGGGGTGAATTTATTTAATGGACGATCCAAATCAAGGTGGAATACCAACAGATCCGAATCAAGGTGGCCAGCCTGCCGGAACACCTGTTGCAGATCCAAATGCAGTACCAACTGTGCCGGGAGAAACACCTGTTGCGCCGGAAGTGCCTGGAGAACCAACTGTTACTCCTGAACCAGGTGTGGGAGACCAGAATCAAGGTGGACCTACCGCACCCGCAGTTTAAAAAAGAAATGTTAAAAATTTAAGAGGAGTATTTATTTACCCAAATACTCCTCTTTTAACCTGTTGAATTTCCCCTCTTTGATAGCGCCTCGTATTTGCCTAACCATATGGGTAATAAAATAAACATTATGGTAGGTAGCAAGCTGGTGGTATAGCATTTCGCCTGCCGAATATAAGTGGCGAAGATAAGCTCTTGTAAAATTTTTACAGGTGTAACAATTGCATTTGGGGTCAACAGGCTTTTTATCCAAAGCAAATTTAGTTTGCTTGATGTTAATGATCTTATTGGGAAAAACATACAATGAACCGTTTCTGGCCCGCCTGGTGGGCGCTACACAATCAAAAAAATCTATCCCCCGCTCAATACAGTTAAATAAATCCTCCACTTCTCCAATGCCCAAAAGGTGCCGCGGTTTTTCTTCTGAAACTTCCGGCACCACCCAATCGATAATTTGGGAGAGCGTTTTTTTATCCCCATAAATCCCTCCTATGGCTATAGCATCAAAATGCTCATCCGTAAATCGAGCCGACCTAATCCTTAAGTCTTTATGCGTTCCCCCGTGGACCACACCGTATAGAAGCTGTTGAGTTTTGTATGACTTTTTACATCGCAGGGCCCATTTTTCAGTCAGCTCTAAAGACTTTAGCATTTCGTTATAAGTATGTTTTGATGATTCATGATCATCAAAAGCTACAATTAAATCCGCTCCCAGTTTTCTTTGAATCTCTATTGATTTCTCCGGAGTCAAAATATGCTTGGATCCATCCAGATGTGATTGAAAAACTACCCCCTCTTCTGTAATTTTATTTAATCTGGGCTTATTTTTTTCATTCTGAATTCTGAATTCTGAATTCTGAACTA
>JAHIUE010000088.1 GCA_018817205.1 Patescibacteria group bacterium
CACCTCAACTTGTTGCAAGCGCTTTTTGAAGGATGCGGGACGGAATCAGTCGATAAATCGGCCAACGATACCACAAAAAAACCTCCCAATCGGGAGGTTCTAGTTTTTTCTTAAAGATTTAAAATCTTAAGACATCAACCAACCTCCCTTACGAGAAGTAAAATAAAACCAAAAAGAAAAATTCTTCGGTTGGCTGAACATCATAATCAATAAACTTATCACAGCTTGACATTTTTATCAATAGTCAAATATAATTAATTATATGATGTCCAAAACAATTGTTATTGATTTAAAACCAGTTGAAATTTCGATTTGCCTCCTTGTGGTCCTTTTAGTCGGGACCCTTTTGGGAGGCCTTTTTTAGATAAATTTATCTAAAAAGAAAGGAAGTAAAACCTCCCGAAACGGGAGGTTTTTTAGTGGAGAAAATGAATAATCCAGAAAGACAATTCTTAAAGATTTTCAGAAACGGTCTAAAAACACCTGATTCCCCGGGTGTGAATCAAAGAATGTGGAAATATAATTCTGGGACAAATAATTATGATTATATCGGACCTGAAGTTCCTAAAGATCGTATGAAAAGAGAATTAGGAACACTTTGGAAAGTTACCGAGTTGGTAAGATAAATTTAACCTAATTTAATATCTTTAACTTTTAATTGTAATTTATCATTACCATTATAGGTATCCAGTTCCAAGTTATATGCCAGATCTATTATCTGATCTGATTTAAATTGATTAACAAGCTGCCCCATGCCAAAAGCAATTGCATCTATCGGTCCTTCGCTTCGCTCAGGATCTATGACTTTAAATTTGAGATGTTTACCATTACCTACTGTCCTCGTATCTGAAACTTGCATGTTTTTTGTTGCAAAGATAGGCTTTTTATTATCTATACCAAATGGCTCAAATTTAGAAAGTTCATATACTAGGTTTTTCGTCAGTTGTTTCGCATTAACTTCTGCATCAATCATTAGAACCTTTTCTTCTTCCGGGAGAACAATATTGTGTTTTTCAAGTTTTTTTTGAAAAACCTCAACATGCCGGCTTAAAAGCGAAAACCCTGCCGCGCCGGGATGCCCTCCCACATCTATCAAAATATCCGAATATTGTCTGATTATCTCAACAATATTTATCCCGTCAATTGACCTTGCGGAACCTTTGGAAACCTCCACACCTTGCGATATGGCAATGGCCGGACGGTAAAACTCATCTGCCAGCCTACCTGCTACCAAACCAATAATTCCTGCAGACCATTCTTTGCTTGCCAAAACATGAATTTTATTTTGTTCATTGATTAATAATTTCGCTTGCTCCAAGGCATCCATGGTCATCTTTTGTCTGGCGATATTAGTATCGCAAAGAAGCTTTGCCAATTTTTTTGCCTTTGCAGAATCTTTTGTGCAAAGCAGGCGCAGCGAATCTATGGCATGCTCTAACCTGCCCATGGCATTTAACCTCGGACCGATTATAAAACCTACTTCATATGACCCAATTTCCCCGAGAAGAAGTCCTGATTCCTTTATCAACGCAAGTAGGCCGGGGTTTTTTGTGCGATTTAAAATTTGTAATCCTTCAAAAACAAACGCCCTCCCTAAACCCAGAATGGGCATTAAATCGCAAACTTCGGCAATTGCCACAAACTGTAAAAATTCTCGAGTCAATTCTTTTTTGATAAGCGGTTTTATTAAACACCAAGCAACTGCCGCCCCGCACATTTTGGTGGAGTGAACTATGGTATATGCATCTGGTCGCTCTTCTGAAGGAATATGATGGTCAGTAATTATCAGATCCAAACCCAAGCTTTTGGCAAATTTTGCCTGTTCTATTGCCACAATCCCATTATCAACAGTAATCACAAGAGAGGCATCTTTGCCTTTCGCATACTCCAACCCCACTTTTGATAAGCCATACCCTTCCTTTTCCCTGTGTGGAATATAGGGTAAAACTTTTGCCCCAAGAGAAACTAATCCTTTATATAAAATTGCAGAGGCACATATCCCATCAGCATCAAAGTCTCCGTAAATTATTATTAGCTCGCCCTTTTTTATCGCTGTTGAAATCCGTTTTTGGGCTTTTTTTATATCGGGGATTTTTAACTCGTTTTCATAATCTGGAATTTTGGGATTAAAAAATTGCTCTTTTTGTTTTTCTGTTTTAATGCCGCGGTTTAGAAGCAACTGTTCAACTAAATCATCGGATTTTTTAGGAGCTACTTTCCATTTCATACAGCAAAGGATACAATTACATCATGAATTATACACTACCGACTGAGGTAAAAATTATTTTAGACAAATTTCAAAAAACAGGGTTCCAAATCTATATTGTGGGAGGAGCAGTCCGCGACATCATTATGGGTAAGCCGGTTTCTGATTGGGATTTCACCACTGATGCAAAACCAGATGAAATCTTGAAACTTTTCCCGGAAGGCTATTATGACAATAAATTCGGTACGGTGGGCATTTCAATAGGACCCCAAAATATATTGGAAATCACTACTATGCGCAAGGAAGGAATTTATAAGGATAGCCGCCATCCGGTTGAAGTTTCATGGACAGATAAGATAGAGGAGGATTTAGCAAGGCGGGATTTCACAATTAATGCTATTGCGCTTAATACTTCCGGTGATTTCATTGATCCATATAACGGTAAATCGGATATAGAACAAAAAATCATCAGGTGTGTTGGTAACCCTGATCTTCGCTTCAAAGAAGATGCCCTCCGTTTAATGAGAGCGATAAGAATAGCAACAGAGCTGGAATTTACAATAGAAGAAAAAACCCTACAATCGATAAAAGAAGACGTCGGAAACCTGCAACAAATCGCTCACGAGAGGATACGCGACGAACTCTTTAAAATCCTTATATCTGCTAACTCATATTATGGTATTGTCAAACTAAAAGAGGCGGGGATACTTAAAATTATCCTGCCGGAACTGGAAGCTTGTTTCGGCATAACCCAAGAGGGTCCAAAACACGACAGGACTTATGATATTGGTGAGCACTCCTTACTTACTTTAAAACATAGCCCATCAAATGATCCTTTGGTTAGATTAGCCGCCTTGCTTCATGATATTGGCAAGGTAGATACCGTAAGAGCTGCAAAGGATGGCAATATCACTTTTTATAACCATGATGTAGTAGGAGGAAAACTTGTCTTAGGTATTGCTGAAAGATTTAATTTGTCAAAAAAACAAACCGATAAATTATTCCGGTTAGTCCGCTGGCATTTATTTACTGTTGACGAACGCCAAACCGATTCCGCAATAAGAAGATTTATTAAAAATGTAGGCTTGGAAAATATTGCAGACATGATGGCGCTTCGGATTGGTGACAGATTAGGCGGAGGAACTCAAAGAGCCGTTTCCTGGAGAATGGAAAAGTTCGAGGAAAGAATAAAACAAGTACTTAAAAAGCCTTTTTCAATTTCTGATTTAAAAATAAATGGCCGGGATATTATGAAAACATTAAATATAAAACCCGGACCTAAAGTGGGGGAAATATTACAAAAACTATTTGAAGAAGTCCTGGAAGATTCATCTAAAAATAACATGGATTATCTAGTAAATAGAATAAAGAATCTAGAATAAAGAATTAAGCTTTTAATAAAAACTGGATAAGAGTCTTTGTAAAAACAACCTGTGCAATGGCGAAAGGAAAAAGAAAATATTTAGATGTATTTTCTTGCGCCTTTGATAAGACCATTAATAAGCTTATGAACTTCGACAGTAAGAAAAGCTAGTGAATCAAACTTCTCTTTTGTAATATACCCTACATCTTTAGCAACTAGTACCTGATTTTGCAATTCGGTAGTTGATCCAAGAGCCATTGAATAGAATTGTATCTTTTCTTTATACGATTTGCGAGAAAATCCTTCAGCAATATTACTAGTAATAGAAATTGCGCATCGTCTCATTTGGTCTATTAAAGAATACAATTCTTCTCGAGGAAAATTCTTAGTTATCTTATAAATCTCTAGAACTAACTCGTGTCCTCTACGCCAAGCTGTCAAATCAGTAAATGATTGTATACTCATGCTTTATTCTTAATTCTTACTGCTTAATTCTACTTAGTGTCCTAACTTCTCTTCCCACCAAACCAAAAGAGCAGTAGCATTAAAGATTGAAGAATAAGTGCCGGAAATAACACCAATAAGAAGCGCCACTGTAAACCATTTTAAAGTTTCCCCTCCAAAAAGCAGTAATGCTACCAAAACAAATACCACCGTAAGGGAAGTATTTAAAGATCTGCCTAAAGTTTGGACGACCGATAAATTGGCCACATCGATAAATTTTCTGCCCATATGTTTTGTTAAGTTTTCTCTAATCCTGTCAAAGACAACAATGGTATCATGAACCGAGAAACCGATAATTGTCAGAAGTGCTGTCACAAATAAAATATCAACTTCTACTCCCAAAAATTTTCCCAATATAGCAAATACGCCAATAACTACCAAAATATCATGTACCAGCGCTATTACTGCTGTAATACCAAAACGCCAGGATGATGCGGGTTTAGGAATTTTACGGAAGGAAAAAGCTATATATAAAACAATGAATATGGAGGCTAAAATTATGGCAATAATTGCTTTTCGAGAAAGCTCCTTGCCAATGACAGGTCCGACAAATTCCGCTCTTCGTTCCAAAACCGTACCGAATTTTTCGTTAAGACTTACTTTTAAAGTGTTGATTTTATTCTGTTCCAAAGGTTTAGTCCGAACAATAAAAGTGTTGTTTCCCGACGGAGTTATTTGGCCAACTTCTATTTCCCGGCTCTCGATTTGAGATTTTAAATCCGAGACAGTGATATTTTTTTCAAACTGATATTCAAGTAGCGCCCCGCCTGTAAAATCTATTCCCAGTTTTAGTCCGGAGATTAGTAAAAAATATAATCCCGGAAGAATAATTAACAAAGAGAAAATAAAATAAATAGTTTTAAAACGCATTAAGTTATTTATTTTGGGCCTCCTTTAAATCCTTGTGTAATTCTTGTTTCAAATCCTCCGCGGTTTTTTGAATCTTTTCTTCAATCTTATCAACGTGATCATTTAAGAATTTCCAAATTTTACTATGATCATCTTCCTTCAAATGATTTAAGAAAACTTTTTTATCCTGGTGCGTAAGTTCGGATAATACGGCATCCAAAATCGTGTGGTGCAAAGAAGAATCGACAAGAGCGGCCAGATGGATTCTTTGCTCTTTAGTCAAATCCATTTTATCCAGCTCTACTACAATAGATTCTATTTCGATTAAACTGGAGTAGAAATGTTTCATGCTTCGCTCCTTATTTTAACAGGCCCCAGAGGCACTTCGTTTTTCGGGTCATCAATAAAAAAGTATAACACCGGGCCTTTTCTTGGACCCTCTGCCAATCCCAGATAATCCATTACCTCCGGTGATCCTCCCAAGTGTTTACCTGTCCATTGGGCAGGTCCCGCATCACCGATTACTGCTACAACTGCTTGTCCTGTTTTAGAATTTATTACCAGCATTTTCCTGTACTTAAAAAAATCCCTAAATTTATTAACATTTTCCGCATATCCCGGAACCAAAAAAGTTTGAATTGCCAAATAATAACGTTCCCTTTGTTTATCTGTATCGCTAAAATCTTGTCTGGACGGGGAAAAATAACCCCATGCCCCAAGCCCCGGGGCAATTCCGGCATCCCCATATTTTCCCCAATCCGATGTACTATCCGCATGGGCATATAAATTATCCCCCGGATATCTGTATAAATGCTGTTCCCCGCCAATCAAACCATAGTTTCTATTTAGTCTGATATTATCCATCTCTGCAGCAACTTTAAACCCAAGATTTCGGGATAAAATATCGGTAATTTCTTTTTCCTCCAGCGAATCTAAAGGTCTAACTTCTTTAGGTATTTTAATAGATAAAGCTTGGGCAAGCAGAACATTTCTGTCGTAATCTTTAAGGACATCATCGCGACTGACAGTCAAGTTGGGTGGAGGCAATTCCGGTCTGACAGGCGAAGATAAAAGCATTAATCCCCCCAAAGACCCCAGTGCCAAATGTTTCAAATGTTCTCCATGACGTTCCCAAAATTTATTTTGGACAGCCCGGTGACGGGCACTCCATTTTTTTCTTAAATATTCATAATGTGGCTTGCTGCTGATAAATTTAGTCATTGTCTAATTATTAATCTCAAAAATGTCCTTGTTACAACATAACTTGTAAACATTGAGACCATTACTCCTATGGCCAAAGCGACGGCAAAACCGCGAACTATTGAAGTTCCCATTCCATATAAAATTGCAGCTGTAATAAGAGAAGCGACGTTTGACGCCCAAATTGAAGACCATGCCCTTTTAAATCCTAGTTCCAGAGCCAAAACTCTGTTTTTGCCCCAGCGGATTTCCTCTTTCGTTCTCTCAAAGATCAGGATATTGGCATCAACCGCCATACCGATTGACAATATAAATCCGGCAATACCCGCCAAAGTTAGAGTAAATTGAAATTGCGGAATGAAAAAACCGGTTTTAAAAATTGCCAGAACTAAAAGAGCATAGACTACTAAAGCAATATCTGCTACCAAACCCCGAATACCATAATATGCAACCATATACAAAGCCACAATTGCGAGTCCTATAATGCCTGCTATCAAACTTTTGTTTATAGATTCCTGCCCCAACGTAGGTCCAATAGACCTCTGTTCTATGATTTTAATGGGAACCGGCAATGCACCGGCGTTTAATTGTATGCTTAACTCCTTTGCTTCTCCTGTTGTGAAATTTCCAGTGATTACAGCATTTCCTCCAATAATTTCTTGTTGAACTACAGGAGGTGGCCAACTAATCGGCATATCGTCCAAGAACATCCCCAAAGGTTTACCAACATTTCTTTTGGTGATTTCTGCAAATTTTTCAGCCCCGATGCTGGTAAACTCAATAGCTACCTGTGGCCCTGACTTTCCCCCTTGACTACTGCCAAAAGTTACCTGTGCTTTTTTTAAATCTGCTCCAGTTAGTCCGGTAGATTTAAAGCTGTCAGTGGCAATTTGTTCCCGAAAATCCAACTGAGCTGTTTTTCCCACCATAGCAGCAGCTTGAGATGCATCTTTTAAACCCGGTAGCTCAACCAAAATTCTTCGCTGGCTTCCTGTCTTGGATGATTGCACTATTGCTTCAGATACTCCATATAGATTCACCCTTTTCTCTATAACATTTTTTGCTGATTCCAAAGCACTATCTTGGTTTTCGGAATCAATTTCATCCATTTGGGTTTCTAAAACAAGCTGGGTGCCGCCTTGCAAATCAAGCCCTAATTTCAAAGGAAAATTTGCTGTAATTGGAAAATCCACCAAAACTACCAGCGCAATAAGTGCAATAATAATCCAAAGCAGGATTCGAGGCCTCATTTCCTAAACACTAACCCCTTCCAACAGCTCATCTTCATCCCCAAGAAGCATTACTTTCGGTTGGATTAAAACCCTTAAGATAAAAGGGTCACGCCTTTTAACCCGAAAGTGAAATTCCGCTTCATCCATAAACGAATAATTTATTTCCGCCTCTCTTTTTACTTGCTCATCGGAAATAATAGCTTGCAACTCGGGTAAAACTATACTTCCAACAACTAACAAATCTACATCTTCCGAAGATGCAAGTGCATATTTTATAAAGCTGGTGGATAGAAAAGCGAATTTTATCTTACCTAGTTTGCCTTTATTTTTAATTAGATTGCCACCCAAACCAGTTGATTTAGTAACAAGAGAAATTAGCTCCTTATAATATAAGTAGTCCTTTTTAAACCTGTATAATCTTCTGTTTGCCCGCCATTCAGATGTAACCAAACCAAATTTCTCCATTCTGGCAAGCTCGCGCCTGACAGCATTAATTTCTTCGGATACACGTCTTACTATCTCGCGGACATGAAAAAGCGTATCAGTAGGTGAAGATAGAAAAAGCTGCAGTATCTTTACCCGGACTCTTGAGATAAAAAGTTCCTCAAGCATATAAACCTCCTTTCCGGGCAGTTAATAATTTACTTTCGACCCCTCCGGGACAGTCTGAATCCAAATCTGGCCGCCATTAAATTCCACTTCCTTGCTATTTTTGTCCAAGTATTTACTTCTGGCAGTTCGAGAGGCTTTTATCCATTTACCTTCAATAACGTTACCGTCTTGAAAAATTAAGGCACTGCCGCTGCCGGTGGTTCCGTACAACAGATGGACATTGCCCGGATATCCATCATTAGCATTTGCTTCCCTTTGAAATTGGACAATAACTACTTTTGCTTCAAGCTGTTTTCCGTTATTAAGATCTGTATGAGACTCGCCATTTTTTCTTTTATATGAATTTGTTTCCTTATCGTACTGCCATTGAACCTGATACGCAGATTGGGACTCCCAGAAGTTAACCGTAATATTTGAAGTAGTCCCCCCACCCTTGTCATCTTTAAACTTCCAAGGAGTAAAATTCTTGTCCCATCTGATTCCCGCAGAATCGGTAGCAGTCCAACCTCTTTTTGCTCCCACCTCCCAAAGCTTAGTAGTTGTAGAATACATCGTATGCTCTGTGGCAACAGAGTGACCTAACCTTTGGTAATCACGCCAAAAAACAGGAAAGCCTATGCTAAATTGATTTAGATCCTTCACTCCATACTTAATAATTTGCGATAAGGCATCAGCAGGCCCAGGGGTATTGGCTCCTCCAACATGGGCATAAAGAGCATCGTATTCCTCCAACCAATCCAGATAGTAAGTCCTGGCCGACCTGACAGGCCCAATCTGTACATCTCCCGGATTACAATAAAAAAGCGCCATGAATCTGGTAATGCCGCCTTCCGCAACTGCCTCGTAAATAATGTCCGCATTGAACAGTCCCGATTGCGGTCTTGCCTCGGTATGATTTTCGATCATCACAGCTAAAGGACGCCTCGTTTCCCATAATGCTTCGGCGGCTTTAGTATGCTTGCTACCATTTAACGGACAAACTTCGGTTTTAGGTTCTGTGGGATCTTCGACAAAGCCATTGGTTGAACCCGGTAATTGCGAAGTTGCAACCTCTTTTGTAGTTGGAAGCGGGTTTACTTTGTTAAATAAAGCATAAGAAACACTTGCAGAAGTGCCGTAAAACACTACACCCAGTATAATCAAGGCTAAAATCTTTTGCAGATTGGTTAAACCCTGAAATGTATTTATTATTTTATCCATTATTTAACGCCTTTTTTAAAACCTGCTCTTCTTCCTTTGACAGACGGTATTTACCGCTTTTCCCCATCGTGATACTTTTTGCAAATATCCTAGTTCCAGATCTTGCATGCAAACTGGTTATCACAATTCCCGAACCTTTGTTATCCAGCAAACAAGCCGTAAAACTTTGATCTCCTCCTGTGTCGTCATAAGGGTTAAAACGCAAAAGTTCTACTCTTTGTATATACCCCAAACCATCACTTGCAACTTTTTCTAGCTTACCATCTAAATTATTTAGACCTCTCTTAAACCCTTCAACTTCCTTTACTGTTTCTTCGAACTTTTTCCTAATATCACGACTGCCAGATTTTGGAAAAAGTGATCTTAAAAATTGGTCCTGCTGCCGGATCAAAAAACTCAAGCTCCCTAGCCAAATTACAATCCCCGCCAAAATGGCGGAACCAACCCAATCCGGATACATAAGTTACTCTTTCAATATACTTTATAAACCGGAGGCTTGTCAACCCCGCCACAGGCGGGGTCAACTGTAAATCTAATTGGTGCTTGACAGGCACAAGTACGTGTGCTAGGCTCAATCATGCGTATGGCAATTCAGCAAACCAAACATCAAACTGATTTGGAAAAACGCCTACATCTTCTTCGTCGTCAGGTTTATGGGAAAAACAGCAACCAGTCTTCAGCCCGTCTGCCGGACGGGCAGGCTATCAGCTATCAGCTATCAGACACAATGCAAAACAAGTCTGACGACCGACGACTGACAGCTGAAAGCTATTCTGATCTTACCTATCTCCATCAAGATTTATTGAAAATATTAGTCTTTGCATCTTTAGCGATCGGTATCCAAGCTGTTCTTTTTTTTCTTTCGAAAAACCATATCTTGAATATTAATTTTTTTTGAAGGGAGGTGAGTTAAATTATGCAAATGTATTGTGTCAAATGTCGACAAAAAAGAGACGCAGAAAATGTACAAGAGGTGACCATGAAAAACGGTAAAAAAGCCTCAAAAGGTACTTGCCCAACCTGCGGTACCTCTATGTTCAAAATTGGAGGTTAATAAATTGGCCCCCGCCATGGCGGGGCACCATTTGCGAAAAATCCCATAAAATCTCGCCAAAAGCGGATCAAGTGGGATTTTTTGTGAAGCAAAATGCCTAGGAAACTAATAAGCCAGATTCTGTTTCTCGACGATAATTTATCTAATGCTCCTTATTACAACAAGCGAGCAAGCGACTCTGTTGATTCTAGGATTGCAGCGGGGAGGATTGCCTCGTTTCATCCGAGCATTATCTCGGTTCGTCACTGTTGCTCTAACTAGACCTTACGGCTGTCGTCTTACGGCGACCACCCTGCTTTGTGCTGTCTGGACTTTCCTGTCCGCCAAAGGCGGACTAATCGTCCTGCTTCCTAGGCTTCTATATTATACTACTATGTCTTTCTTCCTTCAACTGCCTCTGTTACCAAAATTTGTACTACCACTGCCATTGGTACTGCCAAAAGCGCCCCGGGTATCCCCAGAAGTCTGCTGCCTATGGCAATTGCCAAAATTACTACCAATGGATTTAGCCCAACTGCCCGTTTCATCACTTGGGGCACGATCAAATGATTTTCGAATTGCTGAATCACAAAAAACATCGCTGCCACGCCAACACTCAAGATAGGTGAAATTGTCAAGGCAATAAAAATTGCCGGTATCGCGGAAATTATCGGACCGATCACAGGTATCACTTCCATAACTCCTGCTATCAAAGCAAGAGGCAAGGCATAAGGGATATTTAATATAGTCAGTCCAATGTAGGACATCGTTCCAATAATAAAAGACAAAACCAATTGTCCTCTAAGCCATCCTCCCAGCTTATCCTCTATCAGCACAATTAATCTTTTAGCTTTTTCTTCTCTGCCTCTAAACAGTAGACTAACGCGACTTTCCAAATTATCTTTTTCCAGCAAAAGATAAAAAGTCAAAACCAATAAGAATATTATGGCCAATAAATTATCAAATACGGAAAGCGTGATGGAAAATAAATTTTTAGAAAGAGATGTAAGTTCCGAAGATAAAACGGATTTATCAATATTGGTAATATTAAAAAACTGGGCAATCAGTGGAGGAGAAGTCACTATTAGTTTATTACTTTCCTCAATTAAAGGAGGTATTATGCTAATAACTAAACCTGTTAAAATAATTATTATAATAATGTAGGAAATAGCAATGCTTAATACTTTTGGTAATTTCAGTCTGACAAAAAACTTCACCAGCGGGGACAGCGCGGATACGAAAATCAGGGCTACAAACAAAAGAATCAGCAAATCCCGGATTAAAAAGATTATCCAAAGTGCCAATATAAAAAGGGCGACAAAAATTATTGTTTTATGAGAAATGTCAATTTTATGTGTCATCTGTAGCTTGATAATACCATTTTGCTACCTCATTTTCCAACTTATCAGGAAACTCCTTATCCGTAATATCAAACCAAAAAATATTTTTCTCTTTTTTAAACCAAGTTGCCTGACGTCTGGCATAGCCGTGAATTTTCCCCTGCAGAATTTTAATTAACTCTTCTTCGCTTTTAATTTTACCTTCCAGATAATCTGCCAAAACCCCATATTCCAAACCCAAATCGTGCATTCTTTTGTAGCTTAACTCACCCTTTTGCAAACTTCTTGCCTCATCAATCATACCTTGCTTTATCCTGCCGATAACCCATTCGTCAATCCTTTGATATAAAATTTGTCTGGAAGTAGTTAATCCAATTTTTAAACAATTAAAAGCCTTTTTTTTAAATTTTAATGTGTTATTTTGATTTAATATTATCTCTATAGCCCTAATTAACCGTCTGGGATTTTGTCTATCTGAATCATTCATTTTTTTCCATTTTTCAGGGGAAATTTCTTGAAGTTTTTGTTGCAGATGCCTTAATGAAAACTTCTCCAATTTTTTTCTTAATTCCTGATCAATAGGAACTGCCAAACTAGGCAATCCGTCCAGCAATGCTTTAAGATAAAATCCTGTCCCACCAACAACGATCGGTAATTTTCCTCTCTTTAAAATATCCTCAATAACCTCGTTTGCATCTTTGACGTAATCATAAACCGTATATTGAATCTTGGGATCTGCTATATCATATATCCATACTTTAATCCCATCCATTTCCCAAAATCCCTCCCCCTTTGTTATTGTCACTTTTTCACCTGGCATCTTCCCTGTTCCTATATCCAATCCCTTATACACTTGCCTGGAATCACAAGACACTAATTCCCCGTTAAATTTTTTAGCAAGAACTAGTGCTAAATCAGTTTTTCCTGTTGATGTTGAGCCTAGTATAACCAAAAACTTCCTCATGAACCAAATTCTACAAGACTCTGATACAATTATTCAATGAGGATTGCAATAATAGGGGCGGGTTTTACCGGGCTTTCTACAGCTTACCGATTGCTGCAAAAAAGCCACCAAGTTATAATCTTTGAAAAAGAGCCTGATGTTGGAGGATTGGCGGCAGGTTTTACAAAAAATAACTGGGATTGGACTTTAGAAAAATCCTATCATCACATATTTACCAATGATTTCTCAATACTAAAATTGGCAAAGGATATTCATCAACCAATTATTATTCTAAAACCCAGGACAGATGTGTTTATAGACGGCCAAACTTTCCAATTTGATAACCCTTCATCTATTTTAAAATTCCCCTACCTGACATTTTTAGAAAGAGCCAGATTTGGTTTAGCTTTGGCCTATTTAAAATTCAATAGTAATTACAAACAATTTGAAAATACCAGGGCTTTATCTTGGCTCAGGCATACCATAGGCAAAAAAGCAACAAGTTTGATTTGGGAGCCTCTTTTTGCAGGGAAGTTCGAAAAATTTAAAGAAGATATTTCACTTACTTGGTTTTGGGCAAGGATAAAAAAAAGGACCTCATCTTTGGCTTACCCTATTGGAGGCTTTAAAGCTTTTACTGATAAATTATCCAACGAGATAAAAAAGCTGGGAGGAGAAATTTTACTAAAAACAGAAATAACAGATCTTGATAGCCTACAGAAAAGTTTTGATAAAATAATTGTAACTTTACCTACACCTATGTTCCTAAAAATTACCGGTAATCTGCCCAAGGATTATGTCAAAAAGCTCTCTTCTATTCACCATCTTTCCGCATTAACTTTAATACTTGTCTTAAAAGAACCTTTTTTAAAAAACACATACTGGTTAAATATCACCGATAAATCTTATCCATTCTTAGCTCTAGTCGAACACACTAATTTTATGGATCCTAACCATTATGGAGGAACTCATATTTTGTATATTGGTAACTATTTACCCCCGAATCATCCCTATCTTAAAATGTCCACAGAAGAACTTCTAAAAATTTATGCGCCATACCTTAAAAAAATTAACCCTAACTATAGCCTGCCGCCTGTTGCCTGTTACCTTTTCTCTCAGCCCTTTGCCCAACCGGTTGTAACAGTAGGCTATCAAAAATTCATCCCCACCTTTGAAACTCCTCTAAAAAATGTCTTTCTTGCCAATATGGATATGGTATATCCCTGGGACAGGGGGATTAATTATGCTGTTGAAATGGGAAAAAATGTAGTGAAACTTATTTAAAATATACAAGGAAATATGGCAATTTCTGATTTAATTTTATTTTCGAATTGGTACTTGATCTTATTTTTTATCGGCTTAGTTTTTTTACCAACCACGGTTATTATTTTCTCTAGCTTTTTTGATAAAGGTTATGCATTTTCCAAAGTCATCGGCATTATAACTATCAGTTTCCTAATCTGGCTTTTGGCAAGTCTTCATATATTAACTTTTTCTACGCTAAATATATTTTTGATTGTAATTGCCTCTATTATCTTCCACTTATTTTTACTGTTTAAGAAAAATCTTAAGGCGGTAATTCAAAATAATCTAAAAATATTTTTACTTGAAGAATTTATTTTCGCCGCGGGTTTCATATTCTGGGTTTTTATCAGAGCCCACCAGCCGGATATTCACGGACTGGAAAAGTTTATGGACTTTGGGTTTGTAAATTCTATTTTACGGTCGGATTATTTCCCACCAAAAGATATGTGGCTTACCCCTTTTACAATTAACTATTATTATTTCGG
>JAHIUE010000009.1 GCA_018817205.1 Patescibacteria group bacterium
AAATTGTGGCTACCCTCACCCAAAAACATCCTAAAAAAAGCATAATATTTGTAGCAACCATTGCTCCACATAGGGAAAGGTATGCGGAAGGGGTAGTGAATTTAACTACAGAAGAAAGGGAAAAATGGGCGGATGAAAGGTCTGCTTATATTAAAAACCATATAGAATACGCAAAGTCACATAAGATCCCTTTAATAAATATCTACGAGAAATCTTTGGATGAAAAGGGAGGCGGAAATATTGACTATGTTAACACCAATGATTTTATTCATCCATCCCCCACCGGAATTTATTTTATAAGCGAAGAGATTGCTAAATTCTTATACGATCACAAATTCTTCTGACTTATCTAAAAAACCTGTCATAGAGGACATATAAACTGAAGCTGCCGTAAAAGAAGAATGCTAAAAGCATCATGGTAATCCTGAAAAAAGTAGGCCGCAATATTTTTTCCAAACTGGTTAAATTTAACCATAATGTAAGACCGACATGTATAAACATGGCAAAAGCGTTTAAAACCGCCGCAATAATCAAAAGCTGTAACGGTTCTGAAAATCCCAGTAAAAAGATTGTTATTCCTCCAAGAATCTGAAGCCAAAGTACAACGTAATAAATAGTAGGGATTTGCTTTTCACTCAAACGCGATGGCGCGGATAAAATCAGATTTTCGCTTAAAATCCTGCTGGTTGCATCAAAAACAGTCAGCTGTGTCCCAAAAAGAGTGGAACCTGCAACCAAAAGGAAAAATATACCCGCAAAAGGAAATATCCTTTCTCCGATGATTCTCCCCTCCTGCAAAACAAAACCTATGCCTGCAGAATTTCCTCCTAAACCATAGGTTGTTGTATATGCCAAAAGACCCAGTAAAGCTATAGTGATAGACCCTGTCAGCCAAAAAATTATAAAATGCTCAATATTAATATTTCTCCACCATCTTTTAAAATTGCTTAAGTTTTGATGAGTTATTTCAAATTTGGTGCCTTCTAAGGAAATTTCCTCTTTTTTCCCGGTAAGAACACTTGTTATCCTTCCCGAATATTTTCCCATTCCATAGCCTTTTTCCTTAATATAAAAAGCCTGGGCTAAATTAAGGTTTCCCCCTGCACCGGCATAAGCCAAAGCCGCTAAAAATGAAG
The DNA here is from genome assembly GCA_018817205.1 of Patescibacteria group bacterium. GTDB lineage: Bacteria > Patescibacteriota > Microgenomatia > Daviesbacterales > UBA10151 > UBA10151. The sequence goes on from JAHIUE010000009.1 coordinate 1,137, forward strand.
CAATAGAAATCCCTGCCGGGAGAAAATTGTAATTATCTCCAATACCAATAGAACCTTTAAAAAGATCCATCCAGTGGGTTTGATTTGCCAAAACAATACTCAAAATAAAAATTGAAGGAACAGCTATTAATATTAAAGTTTTTTGAAGGGTTTCTACAGTTTTATACAAAATCGGACCCAAAGATAAGATGAGTCCGATTATAATCAGAAAAATTATTGCCAAATATTTAGTTTCACCAAATCCTAAAACCGTGCCGAAAAGCTTGGCAGAGGAAGCAATTATCCCGGGCCAGACCCAGGGGATAAAAGTGGAAAGCAAAAACCAGAAAGATATCCAACGAATTTTTCTCGCCAGACCTACAAAAACGCTTTCCCCGTGAGCTAAAGCATATCTTTCTATTTCCATATTCATAAAAAATTGGAAAGTTAAACCCAGCAGGGCTCCCCAGATTATTCCCATTCCGTAGTTTGAAGTAAGATATGGCCAAAGTATGATCTCGCCGCTACCTAAACCCAAACCTAAAATAATAAAACTGGGACCGATTAGCTTTACCAATGATGGAGAATCGGGAAGAATATTAATTTTTAACGGCTTTAAAGACACACTATATAATATATCTTAGGAAAAAAATTTAAACAATCCGTAAAGACACCCTTGGTACCGCTCACTCTGTTATTTTAGTTTGGTTACTTTGTATGCAAAAAGTGGTATCATACTTATGATGAAAGTTAAAATTAACGATTTGTCAACTAAATTACAAAACCACTCTGATGAATGGGTAGTTTTATCAGAAGATAGCTCTAAGATTGTTGCATCTGGTAAAGACTTTAATAAAGTTATGAATAGGGCACAAGCGGAAGGCGTAAAGCATCCTGTTGTCACTAGAGCTCCAAAAAATTATGGTGCGTATATTCTATGAACTTTAAGTATCGAAAATATCCACTTGACCCCCTAAAAAATCCAAATTTTAAAAAGAAATCCTCATTTAGACCAGTTATTCAATAGGTGGTTATACTCATAAGGCCTACACTGGATTTAGCTACGATATGAAGTCTTTAGCTTATGGAATTTTGGGTCAAGATGGGTTTTTTGATAAATGGGTAGTAAAGTTTGAATATTCAAAAGAAAATATAGAAATTAAAGAAATATTCAATTTTCCAAAATAACAAATACAGCATAAGGGAAAACGTAGCTTATTTTGTTTGTACCGCCAACGGGAGTTAAACAAGTTAGGATAACTTCGTTATCAGCGAACCGCTCTTCGAGCTAGGATTCACTCTAACGAGATAATATCTCCAGAAATTTAATCACAAGGATCAAATTTTGGAGCTAGTACCGCCAACGGGAGTCGAACCCGTGATTTTCGGGATGAAAGCCCGATGTCCTAGGCCACTAGACGATGGCGGCATTACAATGGCACCAAACATTCAGATTATACTGGAATTATAGTGACTACTCAAATCGAGGCATTATCAAACCTAAAGTAGGCGGTGGCAAATTGGCATTTAAATTTTCTAAAGAATCCCATTCTGCATCATTCATCCCTCTTAGATTCGCATCAAAATCAAAAATTAATGTTGAAGGATCTATAATACGTTCTTCATGCGGGTCTGTTCTAAAAACACCTTTACAGGTAGTAAGAAGAACTCTACGGGGAGTAAATCTATGATATTCCCTCTCACTGGCATAGTGACATCTTCCACCCTTAATATGCCTATCCCTTCTTAAAGTAACTCTTCCATCTTGACCTCGAACAAACTCTCTTTGTAACCATCTGTGCTTACTCCTAGCTTGACAGGTACCCCTTAAACTAAGACAAGATTCTCCTAAAATTGTTAGAATAAACAGAATCTAGAAAGGAGTACTTCATGCAAAGAAGGATTATCCCAAGAGAGATTAAAACTGAAGTGTTGGCAAAAGCTAAAAGTGGTGAAAGGGTGGCATTACTGGCTACTCAGTATGGAATATCCGATAAGACTATCTACACTTGGCTGAGAATGGATACTGGTGAGGCTGTAGTTTCAGTGGTTAAATACAACAGGCTTAAAAAGGAAAACGAGGAATTAAAAAGGCTGGTTGGTGAATTGACTCTTAACATGAGCCTTGGGAAAAAAAATTGAGCTTGTCAGAGCAGGAGGAATTAAGAAGGTCAGAGCTGATGCTTTAGGAGTAAGTAGAAAGAATATCTACAGAGTGAGTAAGCAAATGTCTAAAGATGAAGCTTTGAGGCAGGAGATTAATAAAGTTCATATTAAACATCCTGCATATGGCCATAAAAGGCTGGCTTTAGAGCTTAAAGTAAATAAGAAAAGGATCCTTCGGGTGATGAAGATCTTTGGGATTAAACCACCCAGGAGAAAGAGTTATTATTACACTACCAGATCAACTAAGGAGCCTCACAAATATACCAACCTGATTAAGGATTTAATTATTGCTAAGTCAAATCAGCTTTGGTGTTCTGATCTAAGCTATATTAAATTCCAGGGTAAATTCTGGTATTTAGCCACCATAGAGGATATATTTACCAGACAGGTATTAGCAGCTCAGATGGGCAAATATCACAACAGTGAACTGGTAATGGAGACAATAAGACAGGCCATCAGAGGTACTGGTAAAGCTCCGGAGATTTTCCACTGTGACCAGGGAACTGAATTTATGGCTAAAGTCTGTACTGACTACTTAGAAGGATTAACAACTAACATCTCAGTATCAGATAAAGCCTCACCCTGGCAGAATGGTTATCAGGAATCATTCTTTGGTAAGTTTAAGGATGAAATAGGAGACTTAAATAGATTTGAAACAGTTGGGGAACTGATTGAAGAAATATACAGTCAGATTCACTACTACAATTATGATAGGATCCATACCAAACTCAAAATGCCTCCTGCCGTTTATGCACAGTTAGTTAAAGAATAATGTCTTCATGAATGGGGTACTTGACATCCAGACACTTAAGCCTGGCAAGGGAAATAGCAGTTAAACAGATCGAAGACAAACGGGCCATTAATTACTCGAATTTGGTAAACGATACCACTTCTATTTCAGACAGCCGGTTAAGTT
>JAHIUE010000089.1 GCA_018817205.1 Patescibacteria group bacterium
ATTTTACAAAAGCGAGGTAGAAGGACTTTTGAAATTCCTGGAAGATCCTTTAAAACTTTTACATAAATCAAAAATTCCTTTTATAGCCTCGGGCAGTTTAACTTTTGAGCAAAAAGTTTTGGAATTTTTGGTGGAAAAAGGGGTTTATGGAGTGGTGGCGGAAAAATACGAAGCCCACAGCGCCAAAGATTTGCTTTATCAAGTAGAAAAAAGAATCATTTTAAGAAGGACTGCTTGATGTCACTTGACTAAAATTACCAATAATCCTATAATGCACTACTATGGTAGAAATATTCAGAAAAACTTTTCCTATAGATAGAGGAAATAGTAAGCTTGTCTTAAATAAGCCTGATTGCCCAGTAATTGTCAGAGAGGAAACATGGGGCAAATTAAACAGATTTGTACCTGGTGTTAATAGGTTGCCGGATTGCTCAGGACCCTTTACAGCTAGAAAGGTCCGTTACGGCGTCCTACTTCAACAAACTGTAGTTGTACCATTAACACCAATAATCAAAGTTAGTCATGGCGGTTGTAGAGTTATTGGTGGGGGTACCAGTCCGGAAGCGCTACGCCGAGCCAAAAGAAAAGCAAGAGTTAATGGTTCAAGGTAAATAGCATTATATATTCCCCCTTAGGTGATTTAGATTTTAATTCTTCCAGCCATTTTTCTATTGTTTGTTTCTTTACTGATTGGTGGATTTTGGTTAATTCTTTGGCAAGTACTATTTCAATATCACCCAAAACTTCTTTCATATTTTCTAAGGTTTTCACAAGCTTATGTGGCGCCACGAAAATAATATAAGTAATATTTGGCTTAAGCGTTTTTAAAAGGGTTATTCTGTGTCCGGGTTTTTCCGGGAAGTAACCTAAAAAGAAAAATTTATCTGGGGGTAAACCGGATAAAGTTAAAGCAGGTAGGATAGAAGATGCACCGGGCAGGGAATCAACCGGAATATTTTGTGCTAAACATTCCCTGACCAGTTTATAGCCCGGGTCAGATATAAGCGGTGTTCCCGCATCAGAAACTAAAGCCAGGTTATTATTTTGAAGCTGCAAAAGAAGTTTCGGAATTTCTCTTGCTTCATTATAATCATTCAAAACAATAAGCGTTTTTTTGATTTGATAATGGTTTAAAAGCAAACCGGTTCTTCTGGTATCTTCACAAATTATTGCGTCTACTTTTTTTAAAACCTCCAATGCCCTTAAAGTTACATCTTTTAAATTACCAATGGGGGTAGGAACGATATATAAGATGCCTGACATGAGAAGTAGCTTATCCTAAAAACCTGATTATTACAAATCCGCCAACCAGAAGTGCCATAAAGGCAAGAGAAAAAATATCAAAATACTTTTCAATTGTATCGGAAATTCTTTTTCCGAATACTCTTAAAGCTCCTGCTACAGCAAAAAATCTGCCTGCTCTTCCCAGAATTGATCCAACAATAAGCTCGGGTAAGGAAATTTGGAATACACCAGCTGCAATTGTAAATACTTTAAATGGGATTGGGGTAAAGGCAGCCGTAAATATTGCCAGAAAGGCGTTCTGGGAATATTTCTCTCCAACAATATCGAATGCCTTTTGCAGATGGTAAAAATCAATAATAGGTTGGCCTAAGATTTCAAATAATGCTATTCCTATCCAATAACCAAACAGCGCTCCTATAACAGATCCTGCAGTTGCAATTGTTGCAAATTGCCACCAGTGGAACCGGCGGGCAACGGTCATGGCAATAAGCAGTACATCAGGAGGGATCGGGAAAAAGGAACTTTCCGCAAATGAAATTCCAAATAGTGCATATTTTGCGTGTCTGGTTTTCCCCCAATGGAGAGTCCAGTCATAAAGCTTACGCATGCCTTTGGAGGGGATAAGGACTATCCTTATAAAAGGTGAAATCTTTTCAGAAATTCGCATGTAGGAATAATCCTAACATAATAACATAATTTAATAAGATATGAGAAGTATATTATTGAAACCTTCTGATTACCCCCACGCATTTGCCTTGGATTTTTACATCTGTTGCATAAATTGGGGACATACTGGAATTTGCAGGTTCCAAACGGATTTTGTCCGATTCTTTGAAAAAGCGTTTTAAGGTTGCCAGACCATTATCCAAAAGCGCCA
>JAHIUE010000010.1 GCA_018817205.1 Patescibacteria group bacterium
CTTCCAATTCTTTTTCATAAACTCCCAGGCCAAATATCTACCTTCAGGATTACTCCAAACAGAAACTATAATCTGCAAAGTATTTTGAAACCGAACATCTTTTGAAACAGCAAAATCCAAAGACTTCTCCAAAATCCTTTTAGACTTAAAATAACCTAGACTTCTGCCAATTCTGTCTTTTTCCTGCTGGTTTTCCTCTTCTTTATACATTTTCACCAAAGTTTCAAATTCCTCCATACCCCCGTTTGCCGCAACCAAATTGTAGACTATGCTTCGAAGATCCGGGTCAATTTTTCCACCAAATAAATTTTGGGCTTTTTGGATAGTTTCAAGATCCCCAAAAGAACCTAATTTATATAAAGCCAGTCCGCGGAGCAAAGAATCTGTATGTTTCTCGCCCATCCTTTTCTCCCAGCCCATTTTTTTGGCAATTCTTCCATAAATTTTCCTGCCGTAATTTCTAAATTGCTCATAAACAGACTCATATGCCAAAAGAGAATCCAACTTGCTTATCTTGCCTGTAAGCTCCGACCAAACCGTATAATCATTTTCCTCTTTGTAATTTAAAGCAAGTTCTAAAGCCAGTGTTGTAGGCGAGTTTCCGGACTCTGCCAAATCAAAAGAGTCCCTTATTAATCCGAGCCTATCCGGAGCGGATAGTTTTTTAAAACCCATTAAATAATTTTTTGGATAATCCACTCTGACTAAAGAAACCTCACCCTCATTCAATTTCTCTTCGGTTTTTGGAATTGTAATTGTTTTTTTATCCATAATTCTTAATTCCTGATTCTTAATTCTAATTGGGATAGACCATACTGTGTTATCCTTGCTTTCTTTTTTAGAAATTGGGCTTGAGAAAAATCTATTTTGCGTTAATTCTAACTTACCGCTTTCCCCTTTACGCTTTACCCTTATCACCGGATGTCCTGCTTTTCCTGTCCAATTGGCCATAATTTTAGCCACCGGCTTACCTGACACTTCTTCTAAAACCTGCCACAAATCAAAAGTTTCGGCATTTCCGTATGCGTGCTTTTTAAGATAACGTTGCAAGCCTCTTTGAAAATCATTGTATCCAAGATACTGCGCAAGCATCCGAATAATGCTGGCCCCTTTCGAGTAACTGACATCATCAAAAATCTCCGAAATTTCCGCCGGATCTTGTACATTTACTTCAATCGGGTGAGTATTTTTCAAGGAATCCAAGGCAAATGCATCTGCCATTTCTGTACTGACAAATTGAGTCCATACATCAAATTCAGGGTAAATTTCATCTATTGCCAAAAATTCAATGTAGCAGGCAAAACCTTCATTAAGCCAAAGATCATTCCACCACTTCATTGTCACAAGATTTCCAAACCACATATGGGCAAGTTCATGGGCAATTACCAAAGCTACCCACTGTTTATTGGCGGAAGATGAAATAGTTTCATCGAAAAGAAGTGTTGACTCGCGAAAAGTCACAGCTCCCCAATTTTCCATGGCTCCTGCGGCAAAATCCGGTATGGCAACAAGGTCAAGAACCGGCAAGGGATAATCTATACCAAAATAATCTTCATAGAAATCCAGACATTTTATAGCTACATCCAGGGCAAACTTTGCTTGTTCTTTCTTACCCGGCATTGTAAAAACCCTTACCGTTTTCCCCTTCCCGCTTTCCCCTTCTATGTACTCAAACTCCCCCACAATAAAGGCCAAAAGATATGTGGACATCTTAGGGGTTGGGGCAAATTCAACAATCTTAAACCCTGACTCATGTTCTTTAATTTCCGATTCAATTGTATTTGAGATAACTGTTAAGCCGCCAGGAACCATCAAAGTCACATCAAAAATTGCTTTTTGGAATGGTTCGTCAAAACAGGGGAAAGCCCGTCTGGCATCGGTTGATTCAAACTGGGTAGTGGCCATATGCTTGGAAACTCCACCCAGGTCATAGCGTGAGCGGTAAAAACCTCTCATCTTATCATTTAAAATACCCTTGAAGATAAGTTTCAGCTCGTTTTTGCCTTTTGGGAAAGTTTTTGGAAAAGTTAAAGTAGCAGTTTCTGTTTTTTTATTGTAGGAAATCCTAGCCTCTGCAGATTCTATTTCTAAATCAACACTATGCAGGGTAACTTGTTTGGTTGGTTTGTCCAAACTAAGATAAATTATTTCTTCTCCGGTAAAAGTAAATTCATTAAGATCGGGCTTGAGCATAATCTTGTAACGCTCGGGCTTGACATGGACCGGAAGTCTAAGGGCTTTCTTCATATGCGTAGTTTAGTCTAAAAACTGATATAATTCAATTACGCCCAGGTGGCGGAACGGTTTACGCGCACGACTCAAAATCGTGTGGTCTAACGACCATGTGGGTTCAAATCCCACCCTGGGTACAGATGAACAAAAAGCTGCCTTTAAGCTTTGATAAATCATTACTATCCTACGTCATTGGAATAGCTCTTGGAGATGGTAATCTTTCAAATCCTAATGGAAGAGCGACTCGATTAAGAGTCACTTGTGATTTGAAATATCCAAAGTTGATTAATAAAATACAAAGATCTATAGCAACTTTATTACCTAATAATAAAGTCTCTATTGTTACCCGACAAGGAAATTATGTAGATATCAGTTGTTATTCTAATTTTTGGGAAAGCGCTCTGGGATGGCGTGTTGGTAAAGGTTCTAAAATTGTCCAAAAAGTCTCTGTACCAAACTGGGTTAAGAAAAATACTGAATTCAAAATCAATTGCCTTAGAGGACTTATAGAAACTGATGGATCCATATACAAGGATCGAGGTTACAAGATGATGATGTTTGTCAATGCCGCTCGCAAATTAGCTTATGATGTTTATGAAATTATTAAATCACTGAAATTTGAACCTCATATATACAAGGTAAAAAATGGTAGAAAAAGTCTTGTTTATCGTATAAGACTTTCTAAGGATGTTGAAAGATTTCTGGAATTAATACAGCCTGAAAAATTCTAAATTAGACTCCCTCCCTCGGCACAATTGCTTATTCTTTGGATTCGGATTTTTCAGCAGGTTTTCTGGTTTTTTCAAGACC
>JAHIUE010000090.1 GCA_018817205.1 Patescibacteria group bacterium
ATGACCCGCTAAAAATGTACTTGGCTGATATTTATACTATTTCTGCAAATTTGGCAGGAATCCCCGGGTTATCTGTGCCTTGCGGTTTTTCTGATGGACTTCCCGTCGGTTTGCAAATTTTAGGCAAATATATGGATGAGGCTACAATTTTGAATGTTGGAGAAGTTTATGAACAGAATACTGAATGGAGGAAGGAAAAACCCAAGTTATGAAGTATGAACCCGTGATTGGACTTGAAGTCCATGTAGAATTAAATACTAAATCTAAGATGTTCTGCAGGTGTTCTGCCGATTATTTTGGCAAAGAGCCCAATACCCATACCTGCCCTGTTTGTCTAGGTCTTCCCGGAGCTTTGCCATATACTAACAAACAGGCAATCGAGGACTGTATTAAGATCGGTTTGGCGCTAAATTGTGAAATTGCTGAAAAATCGCTTTTTGAAAGAAAGAATTATTTTTATCCTGATTTGCCAAAGGGCTACCAGATTTCCCAATACAGATGGCCACTTTGTACAGGCGGCAGGCTACAGGTTACAGGTAACAGAATAATAAGAATCAATAGGGTGCATCAGGAAGAGGATACAGGGAAACTAACTCATGAAGGTAATGAAACTTTAATTGACTTTAATAGGTCAGGAGTGCCCTTGGTGGAAATTGTGACAGAGCCGGATTTTCATGATGTTGAATCGGTTAGGGATTATGCTAAAAAACTTCAGCAATTATTCCGGTATTTGGAGGTTTCAAATGCAGACATGGAGCGGGGAGATATGAGACTTGAGGCAAATATAAGCGTAAAGCGCAAAGGGGAAAGTGGATTGCCAAATTACCGGATTGAGTTGAAAAATATAAACAGTTTTAGGTTTATGGTGGCGGCAATAGACTATGAAATTAAACGGCAAAAAGCCGCTTTGGAAAAGGGAGAAAAACTGTCCCAGGAAACCAGAGGATGGAATGAGGACAAAAAGTGTACATATATACAAAGGAGTAAAGAAGAAGCCCATGATTACCGCTATTTTCCCGAACCAGACCTTCCAGAATTCAGAATTCAGAGTTCAGAATTCAGAATTAAAGAAATAAAGAAAAATATGCCGGAAATGCCATGGGTTAAGGCAGAAAGATTTATAAAAGATTACGGCATTTCAGAAAATAACTCAAAAATATTAACAGAGACGAAAGAACTTGCAGAATTTTTTGAAATAGCAGTAGAACACGGCAAAGCGCATGAAGTTTCTGCTAAAGAAATTGCAAATTACCTGATTAACAAAAAACCTGATATTGCATCTTTCTTGCCAACACAAGTTATTGAGGAGTTGAAAGGTAAAAAAGTCGGGGTAATAGAAGATAGTGGTGAGCTAGAAAAACTGGCACAGCAAGCAATTGATGAAAATCCCAAAAGTGCGGCCGACTACAAAGCCGGCAAAGAAGCGGCTTTGCAGGCATTAATTGGAGGAATTATGAGATTGTCTTCAGGCAAAGCAGATGCAGGAAAAGCAAAAGAAATTCTGTTAGAATTACTGAAATAAAATTCTATGCATAATGCAGAATCACCTAGAGAAGATAATACTTGGTTAGAAGTTATACACCACGAATTAGCTGATAGGTACCGGTATTCAAAAATTCATGGAGGTAAAAAGTACGAACATTCTAAAAAGCAATGTCAGGGTGGTTATAATTTCGGAATGACGGTTAAACAAGTATGGGAAAGTACGAAGAGTGAGACAGCTGTTGCCGCTGTAGCAGGTGTTCTGTACGACATAACTAAATGGCATGCTGCTGGTTCTATTGCATGGGAGTTGAGAAGATTTGTAAGAAGAGCAACTACAGAACAAACTATAGAGTATGCCCAACTTCTACAACAAGTAGTTAGGAGAGATGGTAGAAGGCTAAGGAAGGAACCAGCTTTCATAGGAATGGATGATGTTTTCTGGAATGGAGATCTTGGAGAAGAAATAGATCGATTTAAAAAAGTTCATTTTCAATAATTTTCCCTCTTGAAATAGCAGTACTTGCAGGTTGTAAAATAAGACCGCTTCAATAGTTGCGCGGAAAAAGTTCGCCCCCGCAAAACCTTGAAAATACTATGCCTAGATTTGTCCATCTTCACAACCACAGCCAATATTCTTTACTTGATGGATTATCTAAGATCCCAATTTTAATAAAGTCAGTCAAAGACATGGGTATGAATGCGGTCGGCATTACGGATCATGGGGTAATGTACGGGGCAATAGAATTTTACAAAGCCTGCTTGGAAGCCGATATTAAGCCGATTATCGGAGTAGAGATGTATGTTGCCAAAAGGTCTTACAAAGACAAAGAAGGAAAGCTGGACAGCGAACCTTTTCATTTGACTGTGTTGGCTAAAAACTATCAGGGTTATTTAAACCTGATGAAACTGGTAACTTTAGCCCATACCCAAGGCTATTATTACCGGCCAAGGGTGGATAAGGATTTGCTTAAACAGTTTCACGAAGGACTGATTTGTTTATCCGGTTGTCCCTCAAGCGAATTTATCAGGGTTCTTACAGGTAAAGGCCAAGAAAAAGCCGAGGAGGTATTAAAAGCCTATCTTGAGATTTTTGGCGAGGGTAATTTCTATTTGGAGCTGCAAAAACATCCTTATGATGAAATTTTGCAAACTGCTTCCGATGAGATTATCAAAAAAGATCTCCAAGAACTTTTGGACACTCAAAATATTGCTTGGGCTGCTGTTAAAGAACTCTCTCCCAGGTTGGGATTACCTATTGTGGCAACAAACGACTGCCATTATGTTCATAAAGAAGATGCCAAAGCGCAGGATGCCCTTCTTTGCATTCAAACCGGCAGATTACTGAATGAATTTGATAGGTTGCGGATGATAGATACTCCGGATTACTTCGTAAAGTCGCCCGAGGAGATGGAGGAAGATTTTAAAGATCTGCCTCAAGCTTTGGAAAATACCCAAAAAATTGCAGACTCTTGCGATTTGGAAATTCCTTTGGGCGTGGCACGCTTCCCTGTTTTTTCCACTCCTGTTGGCAAAACATCCATGGAGTATTTAAGGGAGAAAACCTACCAACAAGCGATGAGTAAAATCAAAATAACAGCAAAAATTAAGGAGCGTTTAGAGTATGAGCTGGGGGTGATTGAGAAAAAGAAATACGCCGATTATTTTTTGGTGGTGGCGGATTTTATGGAATGGGCCCACGAACGTGGAATTATCACCAATACCAGAGGTTCGGCAGCCGGTTCTATGGTTCTTTATTGCCTTGGGGTAACTAACTTAAACCCTTTGGACTATCTTTTGCCGTTTGAAAGGTTTCTAACCGAAGAAAGACCAACTCTTCCTGATATTGATGTAGATATAGCCGACGACAGGCGAGATGAGGTGATTGAGTATGTCATGAAAAAATATGGCCAAAACAGGGTGGCCCATATTGTCACTTTTGGAACAATGATGGGCCGGGCGGCCATCCGCGATGTCGGCCGGGTGATGGGGTTATCTTATGGTGAGGTAGACCATATCGCCAAATTGGTACCGCCTCCGCATCAAGGTTTTCATACCCCTTTGGGTGATGTTATCAAAGAAATTGAAGAACTCGGCAACCTTTATTCTTCAAATCCCCAGATAAAACAGCTTTTGGATTTGGCCATCAAAATCGAAGGGACGGTAAGACATGCATCTGTTCATGCCGCCGGCATTGTCATAGCGCCTGATGAGATCACCCGTTTTACTCCTCTGCAAAAAGAATCTAGCGGAGAAAGGTTGGTTTCACAATACGACATGTTTGCGGTAGAAGATGCAGGGTTGGTTAAGATGGATCTACTGGGTATCAGAAATTTGTCAATTTTGGGCAAAGCTGTTCAGTTTGTCAAAGAGAACCGCGGCATAATAATTGACCTGAATAAAATTCCACTTAATTTCAAAGGGGCCTTTGATCTTCTTTCGCGAGGCGAGACCATGGGAGTGTTCCAACTGGAAGGTTCCGGCATGACCAGATACGTCATGGAGCTTAAACCCACTTCTATTTTTGATATTCAGGCTATGGTAGCGCTTTACAGGCCCGGACCATTAAGTGTAATACCTGCGTACATTGCCCGCAAGCACGATCCTAAGAAAATAAAGTATTTTGATCCGAGAATGAAGGAATATACTCAAAACTCCCTTGGCCTTTTGATTTACCAGGATGATGTGCTTCTCACTGTTGTTAATTTGGCGGGTTATTCCTGGGAAGAGGCGGATAAATTCAGGAAAGCCATGGGCAAAAAAATTCCCAGCGAGATGGCAAAACAAAAAGGTAAATTTGTAGAAGGCTGTGTGGCAAATAGGATAAGGCGACATAGGGCCGAAGAGCTTTTTGCTTTGATTGCTCCGTTTGCGGCATACGGATTTAATAAAGCTCATGCGGCATCTTATGCAATAATTGCTTATCAGACTGCCTATATGAAGGCAAATTACCCTGTGGAATTTATGGCTGCTGTCATGACTGCCGAATCCGGCGACTCCGATAAGATCGCTGCAGCCATTGAAGAATGTAAGAGGTTGGGGATAGTGGTATTGCCGCCGGATGTAAATAAATCCGGTATCGGATTTTCTCTGGAAAAACTTCGCTCATTAACTCAGGAGGATTTGGAACGGAGTTTGTCGGTAGATGAAAACGAAATCAAGCTTGCCTCGCTGAAGAGAGAGCGAAGTGGGCAAGGTATCAGATTTGGTCTTTCGGCTATCAAAAATGTCGGCACTGCCGCCATTGAATCAGTACTTTCTGCCAGAGAAAATGATGAATTCTCCTCGCTTTTTGATCTTTGCTCGCGAGTTGATACCAGGCTGGTTAACAGGAAGACTTTGGAAAGTTTGATTAAAGCCGGGGCTTTGGATAAG
>JAHIUE010000091.1 GCA_018817205.1 Patescibacteria group bacterium
ACGGTTAAACTTCCGTAGAGTATTTGGCTCTCAGCTTTTGGATCGTGACTCCAATACAAACGCTTTTTTACCCCGCTAAGCGGGGTGGTTATTTAGTTGTAAATATAGTATACCACAAATTGTCAACTTGTCAACTATAGGATGGGTGAAAAAGAGTCTACTCTTTTTTCTAACTTATCGAACTCTTCTCTGGTTGGAGTATCATCTTCAAGATATGCCAGTTGTTTGCCTAATTTGTCTATCCTGCCTGTTAAATTTTTTTCAACTTTATCTAATTTTTCAGTGAGTTTATCTACCTTCTGGTCAACCTTGTCAATTTTACCTGACAATTCTTGCTTGATGGTACTTTGGCCATTAATAATGGCCTGAAGCATTTTTTGAGTGTCATTCATCGTTTAGAGTATATATCGTTTAATTTGCTTTTTTCAAGAGTCGTTATGATAATATATATTTCATGGTAAATTGTGCAATTATTTTGGCAGGGGGGAAAGGGGAAAGGCTTAGGCCCTATACCAATGACAGGCCTAAAGTAATGGTTGAGGTGACCGGAAAGCCTATTCTTGCCTGGCAAATAGAATGGCTTAAATCTCACGGCATTACTAAATTTGTATTAACCGTAAGCTATCGCCATGAAGTAGTGCAAGATTATTTTGGGGACGGCTCCAAATTCGGCATTGAAATAGATTATTCAATCGAAGAAACTCCGCTGGGTCGCGGAGGCGGTATTAAAAAAGCCTTCAAAAGCCCGCTGGTTGCCGACGCCTCTGATGTAGTGGTTTGTAACGGGGATATTATTACCAAGCTTGATTTAAGCAAAATGATCACTACCCATATTGACCGAAAAGCCTTAGTAACCCTTCTGTTGGTTCCTTATATTTCCCGCTGGGGTGTTGTTAATATAGATGATGACAATCATATAACCGGCTTTGAGGAAAAGCCCAAATTGCCCTATTGGATTAACGGCGGCGTATATATTTTTAATAAAGAAGTGGAACCGCTTTTGCCTGAGATTGGGGATCACGAAAAAGAGACTTTCCCCAAAATCGCACGGGAAAAATTTTTAGGGTTTAAAGACGAAGGATTTTGGCGGGCGGTTGATGTGGTGAAAGATAAATCCGAAGCAGAACAATTTTTATCTACAGGCAAAAAGGATTTCAACTAGGTTTCGCAGACGGGGTTGCAGTGTTTTTCGGTTTTAAAATCCCTCCTTGCGGAATCACATAAGCAAATTCCGCTTCGAATATATTGTTTTTATTATATTTACCTGTCAAGATTACAAAATTATTTATCTTCAGGACTGAAGAATCTTTATGGGTTGCTGAAACATTTTTAAAATCACGCGCCTTTATAGTGAATAATTTATCTGAAATTGAAATGACTTGGCCCCACAAATAAGTTTTGGGTTCGTAGTTTGTAGCTGGTAGCAAGACAATCTTTTTGGCCGTGAGTACCGCGGTTTCATCAACGTCTCCTAAGGCGGCAATATAATCTTCTTCAGCCAAAGTTTTAAAAGAAAATTTAGTTTTACTCTTCACTCTGCTTTCATAAACAGTATCTTGGTTTATACTTATCATTTTTGGGCCGGTGCGGGAGGCGAGAGTTATAGATTGGTCTGATTTTGATTTAACATTTCCGACGTATGCTTTATTTTGCAATCTGGTGTTAACTTCCTGTTTTAATTTGGCAGCTTTGGAGGCAATCTCTTTTTTCAGTTCCTCAAGCTTAATTTTAATATCTGCTGAAGGGGAGGAATCAGCAGCTAGAGCAGGGTGAAGGGTGAAGGGTGAAGGGTGAAGAAGGAATAACATTCCCAAAACTATTAATACCACGATCTTTCCCCTTAACGCTTTCCCCTTAACGCTTTTCATATTTTCTCCTTCGAAAAGTAAACAGTTCTTTCGGCAGTTCGGAAATCTCCTGTTGCATCAAAAACTGCTACGGTAATGGTATTTACCCCTTCATCCAGGTCCAAGACAGTAGAAAAAGAGCCGTCCGGTTTTGATCTGGTCACCAGATCGGAAGTTCCGGTTGATATTAAAATATCCAAAAAGGGACCGGTTGTGCCGGAAACTACAGTTGAATCTTGCAGTATTAATGAGTTGTCGTCCGGTTGCTTAAGATCCAATCTTAAGCTTTTAGGAGGAGTCGTGACAGGTCCGGCACTAAATTGGCTTGTAGGTTTTTTGTATTGGATGTTAAGTATGAAGTAGAGTCCTAAAAGTAGAGAGAGTCCAGCTGTAAAAATCAAAAAAAAGGATAGAAAAAATGCTTTTGAAGATAATTTATTGTTTAATTTCATGATTGAAACATTTTAGCATATTTGCTAGTATTCCCGTACATGGATATCTACTGGTATGGACAGGCATGTTTTAAATTAAAAGGCAAAAAAGCCGCAATTGTCATAGATCCTTATGATCCGGATTTTACCGGGCTTAAACTTCCAAAACTATCTGCCGATACAGTGCTGGTGACCCACAGCCACAATGATCACAATAACGCAAAAGCAGTGGAAAGTTTGCAAGGAAAACCTATGGTGTTTGACAGACCTGGAGAGTATGAAGTTTCAGGAGCGGTTATCACGGGGATTTCTTCATTCCATGACAACTGCGAAGGAGCTGAGCGCGGAGCAAACACTATTTTCCATTTACTTTTTGATAATCTGGATATTGTTCATTTGGGAGATTTAGGACAAGCCAAACTGACCGAGGAACAGGTTGCCCAGATAGGCGGAGCAGACATTCTGCTAATTCCCGTTGGGGGAATATACACAATAAATGCCAAGATAGCCTCGGATATTGTGTCGCAACTGGAACCAAAAATTATTATCCCTATGCATTATAAGATAGAGGGTTTAAAGTTGGAGCTGAACGGGGTTGATAATTTTTTGAAAGAAATGGGAGCGGAAAATATAATTCCACAACCTAAACTGTCTATCAGCAAAGAGAAACTTCCGGAAGAGCCACAAGTGATTTTGCTTAACAATGACTAATGCAATTAAGCTTCCTCCACAGAATATAGAAGCGGAACAATCCCTTTTGGGCTCCCTTCTTATCGACAAAGATGCGATAGTCCGGATTTCCGAAGTTTTGTACCCGTCCAGTTTTTACCGTTCCGAGACCCACGGTCCTATCTTTGAAGCAATTAAAAGCTTGTTTGAAAAAAGGGAGCCGATTGATTTGGTTACTTTGACAGAAGAGTTAAAAAGGCAAGGCTCATATGATCGGATCGGCGGTTCGGCATATCTTACTACCCTTGTTAATATTGTACCAACATCTGCCCATATAGAACATTATGCCAAGATTATCCGCGATCATGCCATGAGGCGCAATTTGATTGCTCAGGCAACAACCCTTATTGCGAAAGCTTATGAAGAGAATCAGTCTGTTGAAGAGCTTTTAGAAGAGGCGGAGGCGGGGATATTTGCTTTGTCTCAAGAGCATGTCAGCAGGGACTTTCTGCCAATTAAAGACGCATTAACAGAGTCCTTTGACCGATTAGATGAACTGCAGAAATCTTCAGGAAAGCTTCGGGGGGTGCCGACAGGTTTTAGGGATTTGGATAGTAAACTTGCCGGCATGCAGGATTCAAATCTGTTAATTTTGGCTTCCCGCCCGGGGCAGGGAAAAACCAGCATGGCTTTAAACATTGCCCAATATGTGGCAGTAACTGCCGGACTTCCGGTGGGGATTTTTTCTTTGGAAATGAGCCAGGAAGAACTGGTGGATAGACTGCTGGTAGGGCAGGCAGATATAGATGCATGGAAGCTAAAAACAGGACGATTAGACGAAAAAGATTTTGATAGGTTGTCTTTGGCAATGGGGGAGCTTGCCGAAGCTCCGATTTTTATTGACGATACTCCGGGGATTACCATTTCCGAAATGAGGACTAAAGCAAGACGTTTGCAGATTGAACACGGACTTAAATTTCTGATTGTGGATTATTTACAGCTTATAAAGGGGCGTAATCTGGAAAACAGGGTACAGGAAGTTTCGGAGATTTCCCAGAATTTGAAGAATCTGGCAAGGGAACTTAAGATTCCGGTTTTGGCTATTTCCCAGCTTTCCAGGGCAGTTGAACAAAGAGGTATCAAGCGTCCGCAGCTTGCCGATCTTAGGGAATCGGGAGCAATTGAGCAGGATGCGGATGTGGTTATGTTTATTTGGCGGGAAGACAGCGAACATCCCGAACAGGTTATTTTGGATATCCAAAAACACAGAAATGGCCCAATCGGGGAAATACATCTGGTCTTCAGGGCGGAAAGAACCAAGTTCTACGGTCTTGAAAAAACCAGAAAACCTGCTGAAAAATCCGAATCCAAAGAATAAGCAATTGTGCCGAGGGAGGGAGTCGAACCCACATGATCTTTTGGATCAAAGGTTTTTGAGACCTTCGCGTCTGCCATTCCGCCACCTCGGCATTTTTAGTTCTTGAGGCATTATACCAATTTTGAATAAAGTAAAAAAGTAATAGACTTCTTTCAAATTTCCTCCGATCGTGGTATATTTGAAATAACATGTCTGTACCTCCGAGCGAGAGAAAAGTTTTAACAGATTTAATTCTCTTAGTTTTAGAGAAATCAATTGATGGCTATGTGAAATTTGAGGATTTTATTTACAATCCTTTACTGGAAAGACCGGTTAAGAAATCATTACTTTCACAAGCAATAAAAAGACTTCGTGAGCAAGGTTTAGTTGAACTAATAAGTGATAAAGAATTAACTTTTCGATTGACTGATTCGGGTAAGGATAAAGCTTTGTGGAAGAAAATGGCGTTTGAAGATACAAAGTGGGACGGTAAATGGAGGTTGGTAATTTGGGATATTCCTGAAAAAAGAAGGTTAGCAAGGGATTTGTTAAGGTTTAAATTAAAACAACTAGGGTTTGTACAATGGCAAAAAAGCGTGTGGGCTACAAAGAAAAACTGTATTAAAATATTAAGGGATTTTATTAAGCGGGTTGGAATAGAGGATTGGGTGATGGTAATCGAATCCGATAATGTTGGAATTTAATCAAATTTCCTCCGATCGTGGTATAAATGAAACAAAAGGAATTTAGACTGGACTTTGGTTCAGATTTTAGTTAAAGTAGCAAACTATGACAAACGATATAAGACTCCCTGTACATGTCAAGCCCGAGCGTTACAAGATTATGCTCAAGCCTGATCTTAATGAATTTACTTTTACCGGAGAAGAAATAATTTATCTTAGTTTGGACAAGCCAACAAAACAAATTACCCTGCATAGTGTTGATCTAGAAATAGAATCTGCTGAAGCCTCCAAGATTTCTTATGACAAAAAAACCGAAACAGTAACTTTAACTTTTCCAAAAACTCTTCCAAAAGGCAAAAGGGAAATAAAACTTATCTTCAAAGGTATTTTGAATGACAAAATGAGAGGATTTTACAGGAGTAAATATTCCAAGGATGGTAATGAAAAATATTTAGCCACTACCCAGTTTGAATCAACAGATGCCAGACGGGCTTTTCCTTGCTTTGATGAACCTCACCAGAAAGCCATTTTTGATGTGACTTTAATGATCCCCAAAGGCCATACCGCAATTTCTAATACAATTGAATCGGATATTAAAGAACATGAATCTGGGTATCAAATTATTGAATTTGCCCCAACCCCTAAGATGTCCACATATCTTCTGGCCTTTATTGTGGGGGAGTTTGAGTACATAGAAGGGGAAAGCGGGAAGGGGAAAACGGTAAGGGTTTTTACAATGCCGGGTAAGAAAGAACAAGCAAAGTTTGCCCTGGATGTAGCT
>JAHIUE010000092.1 GCA_018817205.1 Patescibacteria group bacterium
AATTGTCTTTCTGGATTATTCATTTTCTCCACTAAAAAACCTCCCGTTTCGGGAGGTTTTGTTTCCTTTCTTTTTAGATAAATTTATCTAAAAAAGGCCTCCCAAAAGGGTCCCGACTAAAAGGACCACAAGGAGGCAAATCGAAATTTCAACTGGTTTTAAATCAATAACGATTGTTTTGGACATAGATTAAATTATAATAGCATTTTTATCATTAATCAATAGAGTAATGTATCATTACAGCATTATCTATATTTTCCACTGATTTGATTGTTATTTTTCCAACTTCACCTGTATTTTTAACTTGGGTTCCGCCGTCTGCAACAGTCCCAACATCCTCAAGTTTTAATGTGCGGAGAGGCCTATTGATAGGGAGTCCTGGAACAAGATAGATTGCCTCTTTTTGCAAATCTTCTAAAGATTGGAAATACCATGTGAATTTTAGATTTTGCGAAACTAGTTCGTTTGATTTATCCTCCAATTTCTGTTTTATATCTTCTGTCAAAGTTCCCTGATAAACAATATGAGGGTTTTTATCATGGGTTGCCTTAAGAGGCATTAACGGTTTAGGAGATAGCCCAAGTAAGTGCATTGCAAAATCAATGATATGTCCTGCAGAGTGCAATTTCATATTTTTATATCTTCTGTCCCAGTTGATAGTGCCATGGACTTTTAATCCAACTTTTGGGGGAATGTTTGCTTTGACAAAATGCCAAATTTCCCCGTCTTTATTTAAAACTTGATAAACTTCTCTGGTCCAATTTTCTCCTTCAAGTTTACCCTGGTCGGTTGCCTGCCCGCCGCCCATTGGATAAAAAACAGTTTTATCAAGAATTATCCGAAATCTACCTTCGCCTTCGGGTAAAACTTCCAAAACTTCCGTATCCATTTCTTTAAGATAAGAATCATTAAGATATAGAGGTTCTGTTTTCATTTAGTTAAGACCAATGTACCTTTTTGCATAGGACATTGCAACGCTCCATTATCAAGCATTACACCGTCAGGGTCTTTGCAAAGAGTTACAAGTTTTGGGTCCATATTGGGACAAATATTTACTGATCCTGTTGTTGAATCCAATCGAACGCAAGGAACAATTGGTATAACTCGACCATCTTTTTTTGCTTGTCTTGCAAGAATTACAGCTTCTGTTAACGAACGAATTGCTGTACCGTTTTCAGTCGACATAATAAATCACCCCCTTTTCCATAAAAAAACCTCCCTTGCGGGAGGCTCTATTGGTTAAAAAACCTTACATTAAGGTTATCCCAATAAATCTCCCTCCCTCTGGAAGGTAAAAGTAAAATAAAAATTCCAAATCATAATTCCGTTCATATATCTTTAACTTTATTAATTTAACATTAAGCTGGACTCTTGTCAACATTAAGGTTGGACTGTTATTATCAATTCAACCCTTCGACTTCTGTTAGTTGCTCAGGGTTATAACATGGAACGCACTTTGATTTTGGATTGCAATAATAAAATTGGGGAGAAAGTTAAAATTTGCGGATGGGTACAAGTCAGACGCGACCATGGCAAGATTTTATTTTTGGATGTAAGCGACAGGTCCGGCATTATCCAAGTTGTAACACATAGCGAGAAGGCCTCAGAACTTAGACCACAAGATGTTGTATGTATTGAAGGAAAAGTTAACAAACGCCCGGAGAATCTGATAAACAAAAATATTCCTACCGGAAGCATTGAAATATTTGCTGAAAGTATTGAAGTATTATCAAAAGCGGAAGAGTTACCTTTTGATATGGGGAGTAAAGACCTAAACTTGCAGCTTCCAACCCTTTTGGACTTCCGCTCTCTGGCACTCCGCCATCCCAAAGTAAAAGCTATTTTTAAAGTTCAAGAAAATTTATTAGAAGGGTTTAGAAAAGTAGCTAAAGATTTGGGTTGCATAGAGATTGTAGTTCCAACAATAGTGGCCGGGAGCACAGAAGGCGGGGCAGAAGTTTTTAGAGTAGATTACTATGATCACAAAGCTTATCTTTCCCAAAGTCCTCAACTTTATAAACAAATGCTGGTGCCTATTTTTGAACGAGTTTTTACAATTGCTAAAGCTTACAGGGCCGAACCCTCGGTAACAACTAGGCATTTAACCGAAAGTACCCAGATGGATTGTGAAATAGGTTTTGCAAGATTTGCGGAACTTTTGGATTTACTGGAACAAGTTGCAGTAGAAACAATTAAATACGCGGAAAGCACATGCAAAGAGATTCTAAAAGAATTTGGCATAAAACCTATTGCATTCGGGAAAATCCCTAGATTGACACTTCGGGAAGCGCAGGAACTTATTTTTAAAGAATTTGGACGGGATAATAGAAAAGAAAAAGATCTAACTCCTCAAGATGAAGTAGATTTATGTAAATGGGCAAAAGAAAAACACGAAAGCGACTTTGTAACTGTAACTCACTTTCCAACAAGAGTAAAACCATTTTATACTATGCCGGATGCAGCCGACCCGGAGTATTCCCTAAGTTATGATCTACTTTTTAGGGGAGTAGAAGTTATGAGCGGTAGCCAGAGAATTAACGATTATAAGCAATTGCTTTCAAGTATTAAGGATCGTGGAATGAATCCCGCAAGTTTTGAAATGTATTTGCAAGCTTTTAAATTCGGTATGCCGCCTGAGGGAGGATTCTCATTTGGATTGGAAAGGATAACAATGCATATGTTGAACCTTACCAATATCAGGGAAGCTTCACTTTTCCCTCGGGATATGGAAAGAGTAGACATCAGGTTGAAATGAGATACTATTTAATTTCTGCGGGTATAATTATCTTTGCCATAATCTTTGTTTCGGCTTTGCCTTTTTTACTTAGATCAACGGACAAGTTACTTATTAGCGTGCAGATTCCTCAAAATAATTCCCAAGTCGCCGGGGTGCAGAAATATAATATCCCACCGGTAAGTAAAAATATTCCGCCTCCCGAATTTTCCGCTAAGGCTGTTTTGATAAAAGATCTGGCAACAGATACGATTTTATTCCAAAAGGACATCAGTGTCCCGCTTCCCATTGCCTCCACCACCAAAATTATTACGGCCATTGTGGCCAGTGAATATTATAAGCAAAATGCGGTGTTGACAGTTGGCAAAAGTGCCAATACTCCCGGTTCAAGGGTCGGACTTTTCAATGGGGAAGATTTATCATTCCGCTCTTTGCTTTACGGCATGCTTTTAAATTCCGGTAATGACGCCGCTTTTACTTTGGCGGAGAATTATCCGGGAGGAATATTGGGTTTCGTATCGGCCATGAACAAAAAAGTTCTAGAGATGGATTTAAAAAATACCCATTTTGACAACCCGGCCGGTTTTGATAGCCCTAATCACTATTCATCTGCATCAGATCTTGCCAAAATTACCCAAGAAGCTCTAAAGGACTCTACTTTAACTAGAATTTTTGCCACAAAAGAAACCAATATTGTTTCTTTAGACAAAAAATACACTCATCAGCTGTTTAATCTAAATAAACTACTTGAGAAAGTCAGGGGAGTGGTAGGAGTAAAAACCGGAACTACAGAAGAAGCTAAAGAAAATTTGGTGACTTTGGTGGAAAGGGATGGACGGAAGATACTCCTTGTGGTATTGGGCAGTAATGATAGATTTTTGGAAACTACCAGATTAATTGATTGGGTGGATTCAAACTTTGCTTGGGCGGAAATTTAAATGGATGAGAGTGCGTTCACATATGCTACAAAGTTTGGACCTTCAAAAATATAGATTGGCATAAGGTAAGGGCTATAATTTTCCGATAAATAGTATCCCAGATAAACAGAAGTTATGGAAACTTGAGGTTTGTTAGGTTCAATTACCACCACTCCTTTGCCGCTTTTTAAATCTTCAAATGCTGCCTCTGCGGTTTTCAGAAAATAAGTGGCGTATGTCGTGGTATCTATCGGGTAATAAGTAAAGTTTAAAGATAGATAATTATTAATGTCATAAGCGCCTTTTGAAACCTCGGCATTTATTAATGATTTATTAAAATCGGGTGTAAAGATCTCCTTTTTATCAACTTGCGCGGGCCATAAAAAAATTTGGGCTATATCCTCATTGGACCTTATAATTTTACTGCGACCATTTTTAAGATCGTCTTTTAAAATTCCCAGGGTTGAGAGGGTTTGCATAAAACCCGAAACCAACTTTGTGTCATCATCAAGACTTTCTTTGGCAGATAGAGTTGCCTCATTGATATAGGTGAAATTTCCATTATCCAAATTAATTAATAAATTTTTATCATTTTCTTTAAAGGCATACCTTGTTTCACTTATTATGTCGGGAGGTATTTTGATGCCGAAATTTTGAGCTAGTGCTTGCGATTTGTCCGGTGAAAGAAACCCTGCGAAAGTTTGAGTTACAAAATATACCTTGATAATTTTTTCAAAACCGGGATCTTTTCCCACTTTAGGTAAACCGCCGGTAGTTGTGTCCAGGGAATAGGTAAAATTCGAAGAGGAAACAGTGCTTTTGGGAAAATTAGGCTCAGGAAGAGAACCAAATTTACTGTCAGGTTTTTCTTCAATAGGCGGCAGACTGGCAAGATAATTTGCATACCAGATTTTATAACCGATAAAACCTCCAATTCCTAGCACTAAAGCAATGATAGAGATGGCGATAAGCTGTTTTACCAAAATGGCAGTTTGAGTTAGGGTCACACATCCATTATACTATTCCTAAGTTATGGAAGTGAAAACAAGATTTGCTCCTTCACCTACGGGTGCACTGCATATTGGCGGAATTAGGACTGCGCTTTACGAGTACCTGGTAGCTAAAAAAAATCAAGGTACTTTTTCTTTAAGAATTGAGGATAGCGATAGAGCCAGATTAGTCGAAGGTTCTGTAGAGGATATTGTCCAAACTTTGGAATGGTTAGGGCTTGACTTCGAGGGCGAACCGGTCCTTCAGTCTAAAAGGGTCGATATTTATAAAGAACATGCCAAAAAATTAGTTGAAAAAGGATCTGCCTATGAGCAAGACGGGGCAATTTATTTTAAAACTAAAAAGACGGGAAAAACTTCTATAGTTGATTTGGTTGGCAACAGAAAGATTGAATTTGATAATAGCACTCAAGATGATTTTGTAATTTTAAAATCAGACGGATATCCTACTTATCACCTGGCCCATGTGGTGGATGATCGTTTGATGGAAACAAATCCTGTTATACGAGGTGCGGAATGGATTTCCTCAATCCCCAAACACCTAATGCTTTTTGAGGCTTTTGGTTGGGAAGTACCCCGATATGCGCATTTGCCAATTATTTTAGGACCTGATAAATCAAAGCTTTCCAAAAGACATGGGGCAAAGCCGGTTTCGGAATTTAAAAAAGACGGATTTTTGCCGGAGGCAATTTTAAATTATATGGCGCTTTTAGGTTGGACTCCGCCTTCCGGCAAGGAGATTTTATCCTTAGGCGAAATGGCAGAAGAATTTGACTTGAAAGGTGTAAACCTTGCAAATCCGGTTTTTGATATTGCCAAACTGGAATGGATGAACGGGGAATATATCAGGCGGATGTCTGATGAGCAGTTAACCGAAAAGTTGCAGGAATTTTTGGTGGATCATCCGAACAAAGACAAAATTGCTCCGTCCGTACCCATTATTAAGGATAGAATTAAAAAGTTAGCTGATTTTATCCCTTTGACTGATTTTCTTTGGGAATCTCCAGAATACGATATAGCACAATTTGAAAAATTAAATATTAAAAATAAAAAAGAAGCTCTAGAAAAAATATTGGAACAACTAAGAACAATGAATAAACCGTGGAATACAGAAATTTTTGAGAAAACCTTCAGAGAATTAGCAGAAGAAGAAGGAATCAAGGCAGGGGATATGTTCCAACTTATCAGGGTGGCTGTTTCAGGGCAGCTTGTGACTCCGCCTCTATTTGAGAGTATAAGGATTTTAGGGGAAGAGGAAGTGGTTTCTCGGATTGAAAAAGCTATGGGTTTGTGGTAATATGCGGCTATGGAAAATTCCAGATGGCTAGGACTTATCACTATCGGATTAATTATAGCGGCTTTAGCGGTTGGATATTTTTTGTTAACCGGAAGATTTACCTCGGAAAAAGATGAAGCTGTTGAACCTTCTCCAACACCTACGGTTTTGGGACAGGATGTCCAGACTTCTCCTGTAGTTTCTCCTTCGCCAACACCCATTTCTGCCTATGATAGGATAGCTGCCCGCAGCCAAAATCAAACCCAGACTTTGCCGAAAACCGCCTTCCCAACAGGATTGGCAGTAGTTTTTTCTATTTCAGCAATGACTATTGGTTGGGGTCTTCACAAATATCCTCATTAGTTTCCAAAGTTAAAAATTGTTATAATTCAAATCAGTATTGCGGGATCGTCCCTGCCCCGCTAAGCGGGGTAAAGTAGGACAACAGACTTTATGATCCATGTTTATATAATTCAAAGTCTTAAGGATAAGGGATATTATACAGGCATTAGTAATAACATAGAAAATCGATTGGATAAACATAATAAAGGAGGAGTTGGGTCGACAAAGAGTAGAGGACCATTTAAACTGGTTTATAAAGAAGAATGCATTGATTATAAAATGGCGCGTTTAAGAGAAAAAGAAATTAAATTGTATAAGGGTGGAAATAGTTTTAAAAAATTGATAAAAAGTTAAAATTGCGGGATCGTCTAATGGTAGGACAACAGGCTCTGAACCTGTTTATCTAGGTCCGAATCCTAGTCCCGCAGCCGAATTGGACACCCTGTGACCGTAGTCTCTCGAATAGGTTGATGGGTCTTGCTAATCTCCATATTTTTGATTAAAGATTCGTACCACACTCCTGTTATTCAGGAAATTTATTTTTGGTTATTCTTTGTTTAAGTTTTAGAGATGACTGCTTTGTCTTTAATGTAGAGTTGATTGTTAAAAAGCTGGATAAGCTGACGTTTTTCTTCCATAGCTCCATCTTTTAGAGCATACCTGGCGTAATCTCTTAGATCCATAGATTTGCTGTCAGGATCTATGTCTTGATGAAGCAGCACCTGATCCCTGATTTTTCTATAACTCTCCATCCCTCTTCGTATATCCTCAGTCAGATTAAGAACTTGCGGATGAGCCATATACATAAAGTTGATATAGCGGAATAATGATTTAGTTAGGGATTCCTCGCTTATATACAGCTCTTCACAATCATAATCTTTCTGTCTGCTGCAATGATAGTAAATATGATCTCTAGGCTCCCGGTACTTTCTATACCGTGATCTTTCTTCTCCTACAATACCTGATCCGCATGAGAAGCATTTAAAGATTCTTCTATAGGTAAGGTCCTTAGATCCCCACTTTGATTTCTTTGGAACAATTAGGTTTTTCTGGACTTTATCAAATACCTCTTTGGTTATCAGTGGTGGATATGATCCTTTATACCAATTACCGCTTCCTACGGGGTATTCAAACTTTCCATAATAGAAGGAATTTTTAAGCATTAAGTAAATTGAACTTAAGGTTACCTTCTTTCCGGTTCTGGTAGTAAAACCTACCTCATCCAGCCATTTCTTAATTCCCCGTCCATGCGCTCCCTGTTCTGCTACTTTCATATACATCTCTGTGATAATATGGCCTCTGTCCGGATCTATAACCACATCCTTTTTACCCCCAAAGGCTCTGTTGTAATATCCCAATGGTGTCATCCCCGGTCTCCAACCAAGTTCACATTTAGCTCTGATACCCCTTTTAACATTTAGTCCTTTTTGGTCATTCTCAAGTTTAGCCTGAGAACACAGTATCATTAGAAGGAATTTTTCGTTTGGATTATTAGAGAAGTTTTGACTAAATGTTTTAATCTGCTGGATTTTACCTTGATCCATCAGGTCTACCAGCATTCCCAAATCCCCTGCATTTCTGCTTAACCTATCTGGTGCCCAGGTAAGTATTCCCGTAAACATTCCTACCCTGATATCATTTAATAGTTGATTAAATACTGGCCTTTGGCCAGACATTTTGGCAGAATGGCTTTCTCTTCTAATCTCTTTTATGAATAATCCATCTCTGATTGCCAGATCATTCATTTCCTTTAACTGGGAATCAATTGACATAGCCTGTCGTTCATCATCTTCGCTGGATTTCCTGGCATAAAGACAGTACTCAATAAGAGGAATTTTGCTCTCGTCTTTAGACCTAATCCGGTTGGTAGTATCCATTAATTGTGGAGGTAAGGATGCCGTAAAAATAGGTGGAAGTCCAGTCCCAGAAAACTTGATTACAGTTGACTTGCATTATTACTTGGTAGGTATTAAACTAACGTTACTTCTGCCTATAAATAAAGATGGACGTAGAAACAGGTAGATATCGAATAAATATTGAAGAAATTGCAAAAGGTGGTCCTGGTGGTTATGAATCTACATATCTGGTTTCCGAAGGTGAGCCAGCAGCAGAAGAACTATACACTATAATAGCAGGATTAGAAGGAACATTACTACCTGCCCAAAATAGAATAATTAGACAAAGAAATAATCATTTGCTTACGGATGCTTTAAAAGAAGGGAAACCAGTAGGAATAGCATCAGGGTTTAAACCAAGTGGGGCTTTCCATTTTGGTCATAAATTGACATCTACAGCAGCTTCATTTTTCCAAAAAAATGGTGTTCAAATATTTATGCCAGTGGCAGATATTGAATGTGCAATGGATCCGAAACTATCAAGTGATCAATATCAATATTGGGCTGCTGATAATCTTTTAGATTGGGGTGCTAGTGGGGTTAATCTGGATGCAGCTCATGTATATCTCCAGTCAGAGGAATTTCGGGTAAGCACTCTTGCTTATGTAGTTGCCAGAAGCTTGAATTTTAAATTGGCAGTAGATATTTATGGTGCCAAAAAACTCATCGATGATTTCCCCTTTTTATTTGCAGGAGTTACTCAAGTAGGTGATATTCTTTTGCCACAACATCAGGATTTTGGAAATGATCATTCGTTTATGCTGAGCGGGCAAGATCAGGATGGTCATATGAAAATGACCATTGCTCTAGTAGAATCAATGTTGGATAGTAAAACCAATACACTGGCAACTCTAACAGTTCCATCTGGTTTTTATATACCGCATATAAGAGGGACTGATGGAAATAAAGCAAGCTCCAGCAATCCCGAACACGCTCTCTTCTTAGGATCAGGACCAATTGTAGAAGATTTGACTGATAGAATCAGGTCAACGACAAAAAAGTTAGATGAGGCAGATAAAGATAATTTAGAAAGATGTTCTCTTGATGTAATAAGATACATTGACTTCTTTAACCTAAGAGTGAAAGTTTCATTCCAGGGATTGTCTTCAGAATCAATATACCAAGAATTTCAACGAAATCTTGACCTAGCAAAAACAAAAGAAGAACAAGAAAAAGCTCAACATGAGTTAGACGATTTTCTTATTAGGCATTGCAAAAATCAAGGACAGGATAATGTTTCAATTGTAAGAGACTCCTTACCAGAAGCTTTAATGGAACATCATAGGAGAAGACAAGCTGTGCTAAATTATGCTAAGGAGAGAGTATCAAGCCGTCCTGCTGGAGGATGGGATCTTGATTATCAAAAACCAATCCAGCCAGAGTTTTGGCAAGTACCGGATAAATCTGTAGTTGATGAAAGTAAACGCAATACAACTCAATGGTTTCATATTATCAATAGAGCGTCACATCAGATAATCTCCTAGGCATCTTAATATGAGTACGATCGAAAAATACCTTTCACAAAAAGAGTTAGTGCAGAATGTCTTAACTGTAGAAGAATTGAAGGATAAAGCTGGATCAGGTAAGACACTAAACATGATGATGGGACAAACGTTTGATGAAGGACAACCTGTGGATATGATGAAATATGCACTCTTTATGATGAACTTGACTGATATTCTTAGACAAGATGGGGTCCAAGTCACAGCCAGATGGCTTATAGCAGACCATTTTATTACTGATATTAATCAAGAGTTGGAAGCTGTAAAAGCTATAGATCAAGTTGATCGAAGAGTTTCTTATCTGGAAAGGATCAATCGTGCCTACGGCGGGGATATAGGTATAGTATTTTCTTCGCAGCTTAGTCAACAAGATGAATATAGCGAAAATTTAGAAATACTTCTTAAAGAGGCTGACAGAAATGCGAAATTTAGAGAAAAATCGTTAAAAGCTGTCCCAGAGGATCGGAGAAATAATCCAAACGCATTGCGTTATCCATTTGAAGAACTTGCAACAATTCAAAGCATGGATACCGATATCAAAGTTGGCCCCCCTTACGAGATACATTATGATGAACCGGCAAGAGATATTGCACCATTAGTTGGATTTAACCGTTATGTCGCTATCCATTTGACTAGAGGGTTTCCTTTTGGCAGTCCTACAATTTCATCAGACGTACGTGAGGAGATTGAAGCTTTTGGTGTACTTCCATATAAAAAAGATAGCAAGGGATTGGGTAATTATAGAATAGATCCAACCATTGATGGTATAGAAAGAATTCAAAGGCTCGTTTCAGCAACAATAGACACTAGAACAATTATTGATCTATTGGTTATTACAGAGCAGGCACGCCAAAGACTTGAGGGACAAGTTGATCCTTCTGGAGTTGAAAAAATACTCGAAAAGACGTATAATTCCGCAATTGAAAGGCAAAGTTTTAAAGCACTTCAGGAATTAGCGCTGGAGTCATATGTAAGATATATACATGAACCGCTTCGTGCAAAATAAACATTAAATTTATGAATCTTGAGCAACTATTATCAACACCTAAACTTACAGATCAAGTTCCACAAGCAAACCTAATAAGGGAAAGGGCAGGACTAGTTACTCCTCAACCAATAAAGTTGTTTTATGGAGAAACATACGATGAAGCAGGGCATCCAGTAGATAGCATGAAGTATTATCTTTTTGTATCCTTTTTAGCAGATGCTTTGAGACAGGAAGGATTTGATGTTGATCCTTCCATTTTGATTGCTGATTCTGCGGCATGCAGAAATGTTGGAGAAAAAAATGAGAAATATTATATGACTTTGGGAGAAGAAAGATATCATTTTGTGGAGCGTGTCAATGAAATTTATGGGACTGGATTGCGTTTGGTTAAGATGAGTGATTATATTAATTCTCCTGAATTTATAGATGAACGTAATGGAGTAATGGAAGTATGCAAAGCTGATCAAGAACTTATGAGTGCAGTTGAGAAAACCGTTCCCGAATCAAAGGTAGATATTGAACGAAGCAAAGAGTTTCTCTATTCCTTTGATGAAATCACAACCATTATGGATTTAGATGTGAAAGTAGGCCCTCCCAGAGAAGATCTCTATGATAACGTAGCAAGAACAATAGCAAGGCAAAGAGGCCAGAAAGAATTGATGTCATTGTTCCTCGCGCCAACTTTTCCAGTGGGAATGAGTTGGGCCTATTTCTTTGCTAACGAAGGCATTGAAGACAATGGAATAACTGCTTATAAAGCAGCAAGTAAACGTTTGCAAAGAAACCGAATTATAGTTGGACATTCAAATCCAGACTATGTTAGGGATCTGATGAGAGATTCATTTATTTCAACCAATCCAGTACTCCCCAATCCTGTCTTGGATATAGGAATTATTTGTGAAATGGCTAGAAAGCGATTAGAAAGAGACAATTCTCCGATAACGCTTGCGGATGACTTTTATGGAGGAGGAATATCAGAAAAGCAATTAAAAGAAAAGGTTGGAAATGATGTTGATGAGTATATATTATCAAAGTTTTAATATGACAGAGACATATTATATTCAGTAAAATAAAAATTATGGAAGACGAACAAAGAGCAAATCTAGAACGAGTTTCACGCGAAGATCACGAAGCGAAATCTGCTTTGTGGGCTGCAAAAGCTGATTACTATCCAGAAAAACTGGTCGAACTTGGTCTAAAATCTATAGACCGCTTTGTTCAATACCATCCTAATCCTAGCAGACTTATGAAAATGGGGATTACGTTTGGCCATAGGGATTTAGAAAGTGTGGCAGATGCAATGGCTAATAATAAGCCTTGGGCTGTAGTTTCTGGATTGAATCCCTCAGGACCCTTACATTTCGGGCACAAACAAGTATTTGATGAGCTTTTATGGTTACAACAACAAGGCGCCGATGTGTATATTCCTATTACAAATGACGAGAGTTATGTTGTAGATAAGGCAAAAAGTCTGGGTGAATCAAGAAAAATTGCTTATGAGCAGGTTATCCCTAGCATTATAGCAATGGGTTTCTCATCAGAAAAAACACATATCTTTGTTGACTCTGATTATCCAGATATTTATAACCTAGCTATGGATGTATCAAAACATTTAAGCCTCAATCGTGTATTTGGTGTATTTGGTTTCGGACAGGATGAAGAGGGAGAAAATCCAGGTACTGTATTTTACAGAGGCGCGGTGCAAATTGCACAGATTCTTCTTCCACAGTTGGAGGAATTCGGTGGACCTAAACCTACATTGATCCCAGTAGGCGTTGATCAATATCCTTATATTTTACTTGCAAGAGATATAGCAAGAAAAAAGGGGCTCATTCCACCTTCAGCAATTTTCACTAAGTTTACTCATGGTCTAGATGGCCAAGGTAAAATGTCTTCAAGCAGGCCTGCATCAACCATCTCTTTAACAGATGAGCCTAAATCTGCACAAAGAAGGATTAGGGGTGCATACACTGGAGGAAGTGTTCTTGCAAGTTTTCAAAAAGAACATGGTGGTGTACCAGGTGTTTGTCCTATTTATACTTTAAGAACATACCATTTTGAAGAAGATAATAGAGTTTGGGATCAATGCTCCAATGGTGAGATATTATGTGGTCAATGTAAAGGGGCAGCAACTGAAGATGTGGTAAAGTATCTTACTGATCATCAAGAAAAACTAGTAGATGCTAGAAAAAGGATTGATGAATTTATTCTTAAGACTCCTATAAAATCAATTCTTAAGTAATCTTTTTGAAAGATATGCTATAATCCTAAAAAGATAAGAACATGGAGAACAAAGAACATAATATAGTACCATTAGAAGTGCTTCGCAATCGACTTACTAAGTTGACTTCCCGAATTATTTTCAAGTTGGAAGATAGATCAGGTTTTCCGCTTGATCCTCCTGTATATCAACCTGGTGCCATATCTCTATCTGATGGTTCTAACCTTTCCTTTTTAGAGTATGCTATCAAAGGACTGGAAGAATATCATGGAGTATTGGGGAGATGGGAATCTCCTGACCAACATCCATTGATAATTTCTGCAAAACCAACCACGATTGCCCGCCCTGCAGTAGTCGGGCTGCCTACTCTCCCAAATGTTGACATAAATGTGAAGGATAAACTCTTACCCTTTTATATAGATTCTGTTTTACCCCAACTATGTGATCAGAAGGATGACCCAGATACTTATGGAGAAACCGTATATCTAGATGCAGACGTGCTTGAGTTATTAAATGAACGAATCAATTTAGGACGCTATGTTGCAGCCTCTAAAGTTGAGAAGGATCCAAAGATCTGGGACATTGTGTCA
>JAHIUE010000093.1 GCA_018817205.1 Patescibacteria group bacterium
GTTTGCATTGAAGGAGACTCTCCTTATAGCGAATGTAAAAAATATGAGGCAATTATTGCCGGCAGAGGAGAATTTCAATTCTCTGATGAGTTGTTTAAAAAAGATATTTATTTTCTGGATCAGACCAAGTTAGCTTAATTTTATTTCTGCCAAAGTGTTGTGTTTGTGGAAGCCGCCGCTGGGGATGGATTCAAAGAGCTTGATAGAGGTGATTTTAATCGGACCAAATGGTTTACTGGTAATTTGTTCCAATTTAGCCTCAAGTTTTCGGTCAAGCTTAAAATGGTTATTGATTTTGGCAATAGTGATATGGGGGATAAATCGTCTGTCATCAATCGGTAGATTTAGATATTCCAGGCCGTCTTTGACTCTTTCCCGGATTAAAAAGATTTTGTCTATATCACCTTTGACTCCAACCCAAAAAACTTCCGGATTATGTAGATTGGGGAAGCCGTCAATGTAGCCCGGGGCAACTTCAAAAGAAGCAATACCTTTGGCAGCATCTTTAATGATGCTGATTAGATCTGGTTTGAGATAGTCTTCCTGTTCTCCCACAAAGGCTAAAGTCAGGTGAATTTTCTCCAAATTGGTTAGTCTTGCTTGAGGGATTAATGTATGCAAATCTTTCTGTATATCTTGAAATGACGCCAAATTCTCACTCGGTATTTCTAATGCAATGAAGAACCTCATAATAATTATTTGACAAAGAGTAAGGGATCTGCCACATTGAAATTATAGCATGAACGTAAGACCAGAAATAGGGATTGGGTTGCATTTTCCTCAACCGAGTCAAGGGATTGAACGCGAATGCTATACTCCTTTTGCCCAAATGGACATTTTAAGTAAAGCGATGTTTGTTTTGCCTCCAACTTTGGAGGTTATGCTGGCAGATCGCGACCCGTGGGCGTTAAATATTATGCAGGCTAATATGGCTGATAATGGTGTAGCCAGTCCTTTTGTGCCTGTTTTGTTGCCTGATTTATCGCAAACGGATAAACGGATAGTTATCGGTGTAGGAATAAAAAGGTTCGGTGATATTACAGGCGGAAAGCCAAGATTTTTTTGGCCTCCCGAAACAGCAATAGATTATATGACTCTAAAAGTATTAGTTGAGCATGGTATTGAAGGAGTCTTTTGTTCCCCTGAACAAATTCGATTATATAACGGAGAAGATGCCGATAATATGCCGACCCGGATAAGGCTAAATGGTGGAGATATACTGGCTATGCCATACGATTTCGGCTTCTCTAGTAGTCTGGCACCTAGAGATAATGCTGATGTTTTTACCGAGCAGGTAGTTTGGCCGGCTTTAAAAAAGCTAAACAACGGTTATCCTTTGATGGGTTGGGCTGATGTAGAAACCTTTGGTCGTAGAACAGGTGGTGAGAAGTTTATACAGTATTTACTAAATAATGCATTACCAGATCACGGTATCCAACCTGTATCGATAAATAGAATTGATTTAAGCGACGTTACTACTGCAGAAGGTGTGATTGCAGAAAGGACAGTCCAGAGCTTGGTTCCGCGAACAAACGTAGGAGGCAAACTTACTCTTCGTGATGCATTAATATTTTTAAATACAAGTATTACCGGAATTGCTGCCGGTGAGTTTGGGTTGGAATACGAGAAAAAAATGATAGCTCATTTCGGTGAAGCTTTTAGAAACCCCGAGCCGCCAAGTTCAACGCCTGAATTATCTTTGATAAGCAGTAAGGTTTCTGCTCTGGTGGCATTAACAAGTGGAGTTCCTATACGGGATGCCAGAGATGCAGTGGAGCATTTAAAAAATGCGGGATTAGGAGTGCAGGCAGGCAATCTTTGGGAAGCATTTCTGGATTTAACAAGAGAGATTTTGGATCCTACACAGCCAGGTAAGACAATTTTCGATATGGCTTCTGGTCTATTGGATGAGACGGCAGAAGATATATTGTTACGCAAGCAGAATTCATGTACCTTCATTCCAGGATGATAAATACTTCTTTTGTTCCTCTGTTAAAGAGTCAATTTTAATGCCTAATGATTCCAGTTTTAATTTGGCAATCAGGTCATCAAGCTCTTTTGGCAGATTGTAAACATCAGGCTTTAATTTGCCGCGGTTTTTCACTATAAATTCCGCAGCCAAGGCCTGGTTGGCAAAGGACATATCCATCACATCAGGCGGATGGCCTTCTGCCGAACTTAAATTAATCAGCCTGCCTTCTGCCAGCACAAAAACTTTTTTATTATTTGGCAGGGTAATTTCTTCCAAATTTTCTCTTAAATGCCTTCTTTGCCTGGCCTCTTTTACCAGGCCTTCGTAATCAAATTCCACATTAAAATGACCGGTATTGGCAACAATTATTCCCTCTTTTGCATTTTTTAAATCCGAAACCGACAGTACCCCTTTATTGCCTGTGGCAGTGCAAATTATATCTGCTATTTTCAAGGCATCTTTTTTTGCCATTACCTCAAACCCATCCATTACAGCCTCCAAAGCCTTAAGAGGATCAACCTCGCAAATTATTACCTGTGATCCCATGCCGCGGGCGCGGCTTGCCAGCCCCCGGCCGCACCAGCCATAGCCGCAAACCGCAAATTTCTTGCCTGCCAAAAGTACATTGGTGGCCCTGATTATCCCGTCAATGGTTGACTGGCCTGTGCCATAACGGTTATCGAACATATGTTTGGTAGAGGAGTCGTTGACGGCAATTACCGGAATTTTTAAGGTACCGTCTTTTAACATGGCTTTGAGCCTGATAACTCCGGTAGTAGTTTCTTCGGAAGAACCGATTACATCTTTGAGCTGATTTTTCCTTTCCGTATGCAAAAGTGTTACCAGGTCTGCCCCGTCATCCATGGTAATTTGAGGCTTAAAATCCAAAACCGTATTTAGATGATTATAATATGTATCTTTATCCTCCCCTTTTATGGCAAAAACAGGTATCCCAAAATCCTCAACCAAAGAGGCGGCCACATCATCCTGGGTTGACAGGGGATTTGAAGCGCATAAAGCTAATTCTGCACCCCCAGCTTTTAAGGTAATGGCCAGATTGGCAGTTTCAGAAGTGACATGCAAGCAGGCCCCGAGAATGATTCCTTTTAGGGGCTTTTCTTTTTCAAAGCGTTCTTTGATTAGATTAAGCACCTTCATTTGGGCCCCGGCCCACTCAATGCGTAGTTTGCCTTTGGGAGCTAAATTTTTATCTTTAATATCAGATTTCATCATTAAAATTCTCTTTATATCTTTTTTTAAATTCCTCCAGTGTGAATGTATGAGAAGTTGTACCATATTTTTCTATTGCATAACAAGCACTAACTGCTCCCATTTGTCCGCAGATTTGCAAATCTAAATCCTTGAGGTACCCGGCTAAAAAGCCTGCCCTGTAGGCATCACCGGCTCCTGTGGGATCCAAAACCTCGGCAGGTTTGGCAGATGGAATAGTATAAGTTTTATCAGCAGTTTGGATGGTTGAACCTTTTGCTCCTAAAGTAGTGACTAGAATTTTTACTGTTTGCAGCAACTCTGCACTCTGCCCGCCTTGCCGCGAGGCAGGCACTCTGCACTTTTCACTCAGTAATGCCATTTCATAGTCATTGCCAATTAAAATTTCCGCGCCATTGACCATATTTTTTAAATCGTCGGAAGAAAGTGCAGGAAGCTGCATACCCGGGTCCAGCATATAGGGGATGCCTAATTTTTGACACTGGCCGGTTAAATTTATCATAGCCTCCGGTTTATTGGGAGAAATAACTGCAAAATCACATTTTTCTTTATCCATAGATAATTTATCAGCTTCTTTCATTGCCCCGGGATAAAAAGCGGTAATCTGGTTATCGGAAGCATCGGTCATAATATAGCAGGAAGAAGTCAGGTTGTTTTGGGAGATTTGAATCTGGGAAATGTCAACACCGGCATCTTTTAGGAATCCGGCATAATCTGTAAAATCAGCGCCTGCCATGGCTAGAATAGAAACAGGCATTTTAAGAAGAGCCAGATTATAGGCAATATTGCCGGCAGTACCGCCTTTTTGTTTTTTTACAGTATTTACCAGGAAAGATAAATTAATCTGGTGGATTTTATCGGGCATGATGTGGTCCCCAAAATGCCCTTGATAATCCATAATATGGTCAAAAGCCAAAGATCCGGTAACTTCAATCATAA
>JAHIUE010000094.1 GCA_018817205.1 Patescibacteria group bacterium
GATATCATAACATATTCCTTAGGTTTGTCAAGAGATAAATTTTTGTTAAAATACAGTCATGAAAATTATTAAGCCGCAGAAACTTTGTCCGGGGGATACCATCGGGATAGTGGCTTCATCTTTGCCTGTGCTACCTTCTTTTAAGGAAAATTACGAGCGGGGAAAGAAAATCCTTGCAGACTTAGGATTTAAGATTAAAGAAGGAAAAACTATTGGAAAAGTAAAATGGTGGGCGGCAGGCACTCCAAGAGAAGTGGCCCAAGATATAAATTCTATGTTTGCCGATAAAAATATTAAAGCCGTCATGGCTCAAACCGGCGGTTATTCAGCAGTTTCAGTTTTAGAGTATCTCGACTATGAACTAATAACCAATAACCCCAAGCTTTTTATTGGTATGTCTGATGTGACAAATTTTCATCTGGCTCTTTTGATGAAATGCAATCTAGTTGGCTTCCATATGGATGATGTAACTTTTGGGCTAGGTCAAGATGTCGAATCAGCGGAGTTTTTTAAGAAATTTTTAATGGGTAATACCGCCATTGGGAAAATTAAACCTTTGACTGGATGGGAAGAATGGAAAAAAGGTAAATCCAGCGGTCATCTGATTGGGGGGAATTTACATCTTTTTACCAATCTAATTGGTACGGAATATTGTCCGTCAAAAGAATTTTTTGATGGGGCAATACTTTTTTGGGAAGAGGTGGGAGAACCTTTGTATAATATTGCTCGATATCTCACCCACTTAAAATATGCAGGAGTTTTGGATAAAATTTCCGGAATGCTGATAGGAAAAATTACCTGCATAAAACCTCCAAGAGAAAAAGAGATCATAGAACCAACAGCAAAAGAGCTGATTCTGGATATCTTACAAAGTTATAGATTCCCAATTATGGCCGGATTGGATTTTGGGCATTTTACGGTTAATATCCCCATGCCTTTGGGAATTAGGGTTTCTTTTGATACTTCCAAAAAGCAGTTAAACTTTTTAGAATCGGCAGTGATTTAACCTCTTGTGATTCTACAATCAGGACACCTCAGAGAGTCTGCTTCATAAATTTCGGCAACTTGATCTGACAACTTTAATAGAAGCTCCGATCCTTCATCAATTGTAAAAACATCGGGATTATTATCAAAACTTAAGGTAGCCTGCCCTCTGATTAATTCAAAAATGACTTGGTCCTCATCTTTTAAAAATACGGGGGCAGTTTTTTCGGTTGTGTTATTAAAAGCTACCCCCCAACCTCTTTCAAAGGTTCCTCTTGTGATGCTTTTGAAATAACCGGTTGAACCAAAAGGGGTAGATATAACAATTCCATCCCCAATCAAAAATTTTTGAGTTAAGGATGTCCGGAAGCGGATGGTATGGATTGGAGTAGCGTTTCTTATGACAAAATCATTTAAGGCCGTAAAAGTTTGATATAAAATTGTAGTTTCCAGTTTTTTGTACTCTTTTAATTTTAATTTGTCTTCAAGTAAATTCTTAAGCAGAGTCTTTTCGTCATGATCGGAACATTTATTGCAGATGGTGTTGTCTCTTATAGGTAGTTTAGGGATTTTGGGGTACATTCTTTCGGAAGTCAGAAGCGTGCCGTCTCCGCCATAACTTATTACAATGTCAGGGTTTGATTTTACTATTTCAAAGCCAAGATTTATTACCAAGTCTTCTATATTCTTAGAATTTTTACCTAATAGCAAAACTTTCATGCAACTAATGATACTTACAAACTAACCACTTGACAAGAGTTAGCACTCGTGGTATCTTACTGCTAGCCCTTCGACGATACTCAGGGTAAATATATGGCTGATTTGACAGAAAGACAGCAAGCACTTTTAAAAGCAATTGTTGAGGAATATATTGAGTCGGCAGAGCCTGTTGGCAGCGAGGTTATTGAAAGAAAGTATAACTTGAGGGTTTCCCCTGCTACCATCAGGATTGAAATGGGTAAGCTGACAGATATGGGGTATCTTAGACAACCTCATACTTCTGCAGGTAGGACACCTACTTCAACAGGCATGAAATTTTATATTACCCAGTTAATGAAGGAGAAACAACTGCCTGTTTCAGCCGAAGTTTCTATTAAAGAGCAACTTTGGCAGGAAAGGTTTAAAAAAGAGAAATTCCTAAAAGAGGCTGTCTATGCTCTTGCGAAGAGACTGGATATGATGGGTTTGGTCATTGATGAGGCTGGTGAGGTTTATTATGCGGGAGCGGCCAATATTTTGGATTGGCCGGAGTTTTACGATATTGATGTGACCAGGTTTGTTTTATCATTATTTGATCAAAACCCCAGGTTGCAGGAGATTATAGGTAGAGCAGTTGGAACAGACCCGGTACACATATTGTTTGGTGAAGACATGGAGTTTGAGTATTTAAAGCAAATAAGTTTTGTTTTTACCAAATACGAGGTGCCGCCTGAAAAAAGTGGTATAATCGGAGTTTTGGGTCCGGCCAGGATGAATTTTCCGCTGGTATTGCCTTATGTTAAGTATGTAAGAGATTTGTTAAATGAAGCGATACGAGTTTAGAATTTAGAATTATGGCTAAGAAACAAGATAACAAAATTACAGAATTAGAAAATAAAGTTAATGAGCTGGAAGCGCAGCTGAAACGGGCAGTGGCTGATTATCATAATCTGGAAAAACGGGTGGCAGAAGGACGAAGCGAGCTTACAAAATGGGGAACAGGTGAGCTTTTAATAAAGATTTTGCCGATATTGGATCATCTTGATAAAGCTTTATCAGGGGCAAATGAGCAAGATCAGCAATCGGGATGGTTTCAAGGTGTGGAGTTAACAGTAAAAGAGCTGAAGCAGGTTCTAGAATCTGAAGGTTTGGGTCAAATTGCAGCAGAAGGCCTTTTTGATCCTAATTTACACGAAGCTGTTGACATCAGAGGTGGGGAAGATAATAAAATATTAGAAGTAGTCAGAAAGGGCTATACTTTAAATGGGAAAGTTTTAAGGCCGGCTCAAGTAGTAGTGGGCAGAAAGGAACAAATAAATGGCTAAGATTATTGGAATTGATTTAGGTACAACTAATTCTTGTGTGGCGGTGATGGAAGGCGGTAAGCCCAAAGTCATCCATAGCGCTGAAGGGGAAAATATTATTCCTTCGGTAGTTAACCCAATTAAAAATATTGTAGGCCGTGTTGCCAAACGACAGGCTGTTGTTAATCCCAAAGAAACTATATTTTCCATCAAAAGGTTGATGGGCCGCAAATTTAAAGACCCGGAAGTACAAAGAGATATCAAGTGGCTTCCTTATACTATCAAAGAAGGTAAAAACGATATGGCTGTGGTAGAAGTGGAAAGCCATGAATATACTCCGCAGGAAATCTCTGCCCAAATATTACAAAAAATTAAATCCGATGCCGAATCTTATCTTGGCGAGAAAGTAACCGATGCAGTCATTACAGTTCCCGCATATTTTGATGATTCCCAAAGGCAAGCCACCAAGCAGGCAGGGGAAATTGCCGGGTTTAATGTACAGAGGATTATTAATGAGCCGACCGCGGCTGCGCTGGCTTATGGTTTGGATAAATCCCATGCCCACACAATTGCAGTATATGATTTGGGCGGAGGCACTTTTGATATTTCCGTATTGGAGCTTGGCGAGGGAGTCTTTGAAGTAAAATCCACCAATGGAGATACTCATTTAGGCGGAGATGATTTTGATGCTGTTATTTTGGATTTTCTGGCAGAAGAGTTTAAAAAGAATGAAGGGATTGATTTAAAAAATGATCGCCAAGCCTTGCAAAGACTTCGCGATGCGGCTGAAAAAGCCAAGATTGAATTGTCTTCTGCACAGGAAGCATCTATTTCCATACCGTTTGTGACAGCAGACTCATCAGGCCCAAAACATTTGGAAACGAAATTATCCAGAGCCAAGCTGGAGAGTATGGTCGGGCCTCTTGTTGACCAAACCTTTGACGCCGTCAAATCATGCTTAAAAGATGCAAAAATTGATGCAAAAGGCGTGAATGAGGTGATCTTGGTTGGCGGGATGACCCGAATGCCTGCTGTACAAAAAGCGGTCCAGAACTTTTTTGGCAAAGAACCCCACAAAGGTATTAACCCTGACGAGGTAGTGGCAGTTGGGGCAGCTATCCAGGGCGGAGTTTTAGGCGGGGAAGTCAAAGATGTTTTGCTTTTAGATGTAACTCCTCTGACTTTAGGCATAGAAACTTTAGGGGCAGTTAGAACTCCTTTAATTGTCAGAAATACCACAATTCCTACTTCAAAATCAGAAACTTTTTCAACAGCCGCGGATAACCAGCCGGCTGTGGAAATTAATGTTTTGCAAGGCGAGAGGGAAATGGCTGCAGATAATAAATCTTTGGGCAAATTCATTCTTGACGGGATTCCGCCGGCACCAAGAGGGATGCCTCAGATTGAGGTAACTTTTGATATTGATGCAAACGGTATTTTAAATGTATCTGCCAAGGATAAAGCAACGAGTAAAGAGCAAAAAATTACCATTACAGGTTCAACAGGTTTATCTAAAGATGAAATTGAAAAGATGACTAAAGAGGCGGAAGCTCATGCGGAAGAGGATAGAAAGAGAAAAGAGGAAATTGATATGAGAAACCAGGCAGATACGCTTGTATATACGGCAGAAAGATCCTTAAAAGAGGCCGGAGATAAAGTATCGGCAGAGATCAGGACTGATGTGGAACAAAAAACAAATGACTTAAAAGGCATTATCCAAACTGCTTCTGTAGAAGATTTAAAGCCTAAAATAGAGGCATTATCCGAATCTTTGCAGAAAATCGGGGCGGCAATGTACCAAAAGCCCGGTGAATCGGATAAATCAGAAACCGGAGAACAGAAGTCAGAAGAAGGACAAGCAAAAGCTGAAGAAGCCCCAAAAACCGAAGAAGCTGTTGAAGGGGAAGTAGTGGAAGAAAGCAAAGATGCAAAGTAGTGTAATAGAAAGAATAAAAGAACCAGGGTATCAATTTCCATTCAGTTCTGTAATTATGCCTGTTTCTGATATAATATTAGTAGGGTTTTCTCGAAAACCAGAACAAGAGCTTAGTGTCGGTCAACGGAGAGCTATTATAGTAAAAGCACTGGGAAATGGTTTAAACCTTCCTCTTAATTACCTAATTAGATTAATACAGGATAATCTTGCAGCAGGTGGATCTGCAACTACATTACTGCAATACTCCAGAATTGGTGGCACTGTAGGATTATTTGAGGCAAATTTGTCAGAATTGACAGCAATTATGGAAACGAGGAAAGCTGTAGCTAGAAATCCGTATGCTGGAAGACAAGGAAGATTTAAAAGTTTATAAGAAGAATAATGAATGGCTACGAAACGAGATTATTACGAAATTTTAGGGGTTTCTAAAAACGCCTCCGATGCGGAGATAAAATCAGCCTACCGCAAACTTGCCAGAAAACACCATCCTGATGTTGATAAATCCTCTGATGCTGGCGAAAAATTCAAAGAAATAGGGGAAGCTTATCAGGTTTTAGCAGATTCGCAGAAAAAAGGAGCTTATGACCAGTTTGGTCATGCTGCATTTGATAAATCTTCTGGATTCGGTGGACCCTTCGGCTCCGCTCAGGGCGCACCATTCGGTGCGGGATCGGGCGGTTGGCAAACATATAATTGGTCCTCATCCGGAGGAAATCCTAATGTCCAATTTGATTTTGGCGGATTTGAAGATCCGTTTGAACTTTTCTCACAGATTTTTGGCGGCGGTTCCCCTTTTGGCCAGAGTTTTAAGAGACGCCCGACATACCAGTTGAATTTATCTTTTGATGAGGCAATTCATGGAGTGACTAAAGAAGTTGAGGTTGAACAAAGAACTACCCAAGGTCAGCTGCATAGAAAAAGGATGAAAATAAAAGTTCCGGCAGGTGTTGACAATGGTACCAAAATACGCTTCGGTGATCTTGATATTGTGTTTAATGTGAGTAGAAGCCCGAAATTTTTAAGGGAAGGACCGGATATTTTTTCGGAAATTATGGTGACTATCCCTCAACTTGTTCTAGGTGATGTTTTCGAGGTAGAAACAGTGCAGGGAAAAGTAAAAGTTAAAGTGCCGCCGGGAACCCAACCCGGTTCTTTGGTAAAGCTAAAAGGCAAAGGCGCTCCCCGCCTGGGTGGGGGTCATGGGGATCATTATGTCAGGGTTAATTTAGATGTTCCCAAAAACCCTTCCAAACAGGAAAAACAGCTTTACGAAGAATTAAAAAACCTCTCTTCTCACAAAAAAGGCTGGTTTTAGGGTATAATATACGCATGTTTAACTGGAGTAGTGATTTATCCAAAGCAGATAAGAAATCCAAAGATTACAAAATTTGGAAACTGGAACAGCTGATAAATTTTGGATTAAACAGAGAAAAGTTATCCGAAAAAGAAGTGAAAAAATATTGGAAGTATTTAAACTTGGATCCTGATAAAAAGAGAGCCCTTAAATACTTAATATGGGGAAAACAATCCTAACTGCTGAGCAGCAAAAATTATTAAGCCTGCTTACCAAAGAAAAAACTTTCATTAGTAGATTTTATTTAACAGGCGGAACCGCTTTGGCAGAATATTATTTACATCATCGCTTGAGTGAGGATTTGGATTTTTTCAGCGAGGAAGAGGTTGAGCTGTTGCCGATACAGGCTTTTTTGAAGAAAAATCAAGTACTCCTGGGTTTTAAGAAAATACAATTTAATACTGCTTTTAACCGCAGTCTGTTTTTTGTCTTTTTCCCCAGAAATTATATTCTGAAAGTTGAATTTACTTATTTTCCATTCAAACCTCTGGATAAATTCAAAAAGGCAAATGATATATCTGTTGATAGCCTGATAGATATTGCAGTTAATAAAGTTTTTACGATTTATCAAAACCCCAGAAGCAGGGATTTTATTGATTTGTATATTATCTTACAAAAAGAAAGCTGGAAAATTGCCGATTTATATAAAAAAGCCAGGTTAAAATTTGATTGGCATGTTGACCCTATTAAACTGGCAGATCAGTTTATTAAGGTTAAAAGACTCTTAAAAATAGATTACCCAAAAATGCTGGTACCTTTTAACAGGAAAAAAATGGAAGAATTTTTTCTTGCGGAAGCCAAAAAACTCAAAAAAGAAATCCTAAAATAATCCTACAATCCGGCCTTTTTCATCTATATCTACTTTTTCGCCTGCTGGAACGCTAGGAAG
This sequence comes from Patescibacteria group bacterium, assembly GCA_018817205.1. GTDB lineage: Bacteria > Patescibacteriota > Microgenomatia > Daviesbacterales > UBA10151 > UBA10151. Next base: position 7,167 of record JAHIUE010000094.1, read on the forward strand.
TCCTGGCATTGTGCGCATTTCGCCTAATAATGGGTAAAGAAAACCGGCACCTGCAGAAAGTCTGACATCACGGATTGGGACAGTAAAATTTGAAGGTCGGCCCTTCAAATTTTTGTCATGGGATAGCGATTCATGGGTTTTTGCCATGCAGATTGGCAAATTTGAATATCCCATTTCCGTATATAATTTTATGGCTTTTTCAGCAGCCGGAAGATATGTAACTGCATCTGCTCCGTAAATTTTCCTGGCAATTGTTTCTATTTTTTCTTTGATCGGGATATTTAACGGATATAAAAACTTGAATTTTGCAGGTTTCTGACAGGCTTTCACAACAGCTTCTGCCAATTGCCTTCCGCCTGCTCCGCCTTTGGCATGTATATCTGTGGCGCAAGCGGCTTCCGCTCCGGCTTTTAAGGCAATTTTTTTGACCAGTTCAATTTCTTTATCAGTATCAAAGCTAAAGCGGTTTATAGCTACAACTACAGGTACTCCAAACTGGCGCATATTTTCAATTTGCTTTTCCAAATTTGCTGCACCTTCTCTAATTGCCTGCAGGTTTTCTCTGGTTAATCTTTCGTCTAAAGGTTTTCCTGTCACCACTTTAAAGCGGCCGCTGTGCATTTTTAAAGCCCGGATAGTAGCCACCATTACTACAGTATTAGGTTTAAGTCCGCTTATTCTGCATTTAATATCCATGAATTTTTCTGCACCCAAATCCGCTCCAAAACCGGATTCTGTTAC
>JAHIUE010000095.1 GCA_018817205.1 Patescibacteria group bacterium
CCAGGAAAATCAGCATAAGTAGAAGCGTTGGAAGTAATTGAGGTAGAAGTAATGCTAAGCCTGGACGAATCATAAAACAGAATTGCATCTGTTCCGTCTGTTTGGGCACCTCCCGTATCTACTGTTATATTTAAATAAAACGGGCAGCCTTTATTAAAAGTCCCGGAGGCAGGCTCCAAAGACAAGCTGGCTGAAACCGCCAGCGCCGCTTTAGGCATTACCAATAACAAATAACCAATAACAAATAACGAAATTAAATACTTTTTCATTGTATATTTATCTCCAAATTATCAACATTTTCTAAAATATCATTTAGCGTTGAAACCTCCACCATATTTGAATCTATGGTGGAATCTTTCTCAAAATCAACCATTAAAGAGGTTGTGCCGGCAACTTTTGTCTTTAAGTTTACTGTAGCAAATTGCCCCGCATCTTTAACCCCATTTTGAGCTTCACTAATTCCCGAAATAGAAATAAGTCCTGTATCTGCGTCCGAGGATATCAAAGGATAGTTATCAAACATTGTCCCTTTAATAAGCCCATCCGAAACAACCTCTAAAACTTTAGGGTCATATTTGATTATCAAATCAACACCATTAATCATATGCCCGCCGCTGTCTATGATTACTGAAACGGGTATTATCTCGCTTACATTAACAGTGGTTTTTGAGGTTTGGAGTGAAATTTTTCCCCCTGTTAAAACGGTCTGCGCAGTACTGGCAGGGGTACTGACTGGTGGGGTAGAGGGAGTTTGGGATAAGCTGCGGACCGCATATATTATCTCTGCCAGAACAACAATGCCCAGAATTATAAAAATAATTTTCGGACTAAATTTCAAGCCAAAAAAATTCTTTTTTGGAGGGGGAGCAGGCGCATTATAAACATTGGTATTAAAATTATCCATAATTAAGGTGTAACACAATTAGGATCAGACCTCAAGCAGTTGTGGTTACAACTGGTAGATGTCGCCTTACAGATAGATTGATTTGTATAAAGAAAAGAGGCATATTGAGTTGGATCATCAGTTACTTTGACTGCGGGGAAAATAGACTGCTTGAACCCTGCGCTAAGCACTACTACATTATAAGTTTCTCCGCAATTCAAAGGATTATTTCCATTTGTGATTAAAAATACATCCTGGTTAATATTATTAACAGTTGCAGGAGTAACAGGCACATTGGATAATCTTGTACACCCATTCTCACTTTTACACTCTGCATTCGGCGTAGGATCACTTGCCGGTGGGAACAAAGCCAGATTAACGCTTGGAATTACAGAGTATGCGTTTGTATTCTCAAATTTAACATACATTCCCAGAGTGCATACTCCGGGTTGCCCGGGGGCAGGTGTGACTGTTGTACCCGGTTCTGGGGTTGCAGATGGACCCACCAGCGGGACGCCGGGAATAAGCTTCGGATCGCCTTCTTTATTATAATCATACCGCAAACATGCCCAGTCAAAGGAGTTAACTCTCTCGTTGCAATCAAGATCCGAAACTTTGTTACTGGCAGCTTTGGAGGTATTCCAATCGCGAAGCATCAGTGAATAATCGCTTCCTGCAATTTTGCCGTCCCCCTCACCGCCGGGCTGGAAAATATCACCCATCGGCAATACAAAATCGAAAATATTGGTGGTACCCCCATTTTTTACCGCTGTAAATTGGCGGTTCCTGCGCAAAGACTTGGACGTCTTGATAGATAAATTATATTTCTTCTCCGCTATTAATTTCTGGTTTAAACCTTTAACAACACCGTCTGCGCCTATAGTGACTTTTTGGTTAACCAGGATATCTCCCGTAGTTGCATCCTGCAAAACTAATTCCGCATCTTCTCTGTCGCAAGCGGAAACTGCCTGACAAAATGTCTTGACTCCAAGGGCAAGTTGGGAAGTAGGGCTGCAAGTAGTGGTAGAGTACTGACCACCCTTAGTTGTCAAAGTTATATATAAGTTTTTGCCTTGGGGGGCATTTGACCAGTTTGCGGAAACATTACCTTCTTCCCATGTTTTTACCGACAACCTTGTTCCGGTTTTACGACCTACTGTAGTATTGCCTACAACTTCCCCGGGAGATGCTTCAAAATTGTTCCCTTGCAGGTTTATTACAGTATTTGAACCGTCAAAAGTAATCAAGCAACCCGCAATTTGGGCAGAATCAATAAGTTTTATCGGCATCCGGCAAGGATGAGTCCTTTTGTCGGAATCGCTTGTTGGTTTATAATCTGCGCCGCAACCGCCTTGCTTTTCGTTATTATCCTTAAATTCCACATAAATAAATTTCTGGCCGGCGTTTCTATCACTAAAAGTATAATCAACCAGCATTCCATCTGATGTATAAGGCTTCCAAACTACCAAAGGATTAGGGGAGGGATCCAAAGCAAAATCAGCCAGGTTTTCACTCGCCCGATATTCTTTGGTGGTAGTAACCGCACCGCTGACATGCAAATTGGCAGTTCCCGTGCAATTTCCGCCTGCTTTTTTGCCATGTTTCTGGGCAGTAACAATATAATCCCCGGCAATATCTATTTTTTTAGAAACAGGATTTTGCTGCGCTGTGTTCAAAGATTCAGAATAAGCTTTTGTTTTATCCCTATTTATAATGGGACCGTATATCGTTAAATCAATATCTTCACCATATTTATTTGTCTGTTGACCGTAGAATCCGGCAAAAGAGACTGTATTTCCGGCAGAAACATACGTATCGGTACTCCAGAGTTGCTGATCATTAACTCTCATTCGTGCCATAACTTTTTGATCATCTTTAACATCACAAGCATCAGACGGGGTGGGGGAAGGCGTAGGGGGAGCAGGAGTTGCAGTGGTGGCAATCGCAGAGACTGTAAAGGATTTAGAATCAGTGCATTTATCGCCTGTATATATATTGTTTGTAGTGGTGTCTTTTGTCTGAGCGGTAAATGTATAGGTTCCAACCCGGGTAGGTGTAAACTGCTTGTTATTTTCGATGTTGTTTCCGAAAGTACCGTCCGGCCCGACATAGGAAAGAACTATATCTGTAGGAGGCGTAACTGTAGTATTCCTGTTATGGAATCCTGCAACCGTCACATTACCATTCTTAGTAATTGTTACATTCTGATTTCGCCATTCTTGATCGTTAGGAGTATTAAACATCACTTGTGTAGAGGTAATGGTTGAAGGGCAAGTCAAAGAAGAAGGCGGGGGTCCTCCCGCAGCAACACCTGTAGTAAAACTGCCAGTTGGAGTACAAGTTTGAGCTCCGCCATTTACCCCGAAAGTCACAGTATGTTTCCCGGTACTGCCGGAATCTACATCAAAAGAAAACGTCGTTCCCGAAATAGTAAACGGAACGTTCGGCACCCAAGAGCTATCAGTTTCTCTCTTATATCTAATATCTTGCCATCCTCCCGGGTCGCTTACTCCCTGGACTGTCGCCTTAATCAAAGTATTGACCGGAAAATTATCAGTCAAATTTTGATACGAAAAACGCCAGTTACTCACACTACAAGCCCCGCCTCCACCAGCACAAGATAATTCATTGTACTTTGCCAAAGCGGCATCTTTATTCCAAGGTGTGGGCGCATCCCAGGCTGCCGTTTCCAATCCCGACCAAATTTCAGCCCAGGTTTTCACTCCATTACATTGAGTAGTAACTGAACCTGACGGAGCAGGATTATCTCCGCTACCTCCTCCCGAAGGACAGGTTACCGGCCCGCAAGAATAGCTACACCCTCCAGCAGGATTTACGCAAGGAGTACCTGTAGTGCAACCTGCATCGTCACTACGCCCGCTATAACATTTTGTGACTCCGTCTTTTAATTCACTATAAATACAATTATCTCCGGAGTACGGACAAATTCCGCCACCTCCACTACTACAAACAGAATAACAACCTCCAGTAATTGAATCACACTGCACACTGCCATTAGGAGCGCCTACCGTACAACTGACATTCGTAGGACATCCGGCCTCATTGCAATTAGGAGGATCACCGCAAGACGGATCTGTGATACATTTATTCTGCGGTGCATCGCAGTCATTAGTACACATAATATTGTATTGTTGACCGGCAGAATCGGTACAGTATTGTGTCTCACCGCATTTAACAGAATATGTTTCTCCTGCCTGCGATTTTAAGATTTGCTGCTCTTGGACCAGCCTCACTCCCACAGGGATGCTTATAAGTAATATGCCTGCAATTATTAAACCAATTATAGTTTTATTCATAATATTTTCCTCACTATTGCTATGGTGTCTGCGGCACAGCTCCGCTCGTCCCTAAACCAGTATCTTTTTCTACCCAGTAACCGCGACCTGCTTCCATTAAAGCAAATCCCTGATTGTCTGCAGAATTACTTGCAAAAGGAATATCGTAAACTTGAGTATTTGTATTGAAACGGTACGCCTTTGTCCAGTTTCCTGCACCTATACCAACCATGTAGTCCTTTAATAAGGATTGTTCATTATTCTTATAATTGGTATAACCAACCATATTCCAGCCGGGTGATAGGGAATATTTTGGAACCGTAGTGTTATTGGAATCCGGTTTTCTTAACATCACCATCCATTGGCCAGCTTGAGTAGCGCGCACCCAATATCCTTTACCGGGTTCAAGGTTGTTAACAGTACCAGACCAACTAACACCGGATTTAACAGCATAATCCCATCCCTTTGTGGAAGTATTCCAGTAATATATTCTGTCAGCAATCTCTAAACCAGTGAAGGCTGAGACAGAAGGATTAGCTAAAGGTCGCGGAATGGATATCAGATTCCAGCCTGTTTTCAAATCAATCCTAAGCGGTTCAGATTCAACAGGGGCAACTGTTGGAACAGCTGTTACTGTTGGTGCTTGAGTTACAGTAACTGTTGGGGCAGCTGTTACTGTTGGTGCTTGAGTTACAGTAACTGTTGGGGCAGGTGATGCACCACCCTGCGGCCCCAAAGGGGAAGTTATATTAAATGTGATATTTGGATCTGTGGTTACCCATGCCCCGCTAGACTCAAATTCAGTATCGCTTTTAATAAACTGGATCGGATCCTGAGTTTCGGCTCCTGATTTTATAATTTGCTGTTGTTTTAAAAGTTCTATACCAATTGGCAGTCCCAAAATTAAAATCCCTAAAAGGAGTAGGGAAGTAAGGTTCTTTTTGGTTTTGAAAAACTCTAAAAATTCTCCCATATAAGTTTTGGGCTACATATCTATAGTTAACTATTTCAGGCAACTTTGTCAACTACGTTCATGTACACTGAACGTAGTCAACTCCCAGTATATATATTGTGCGACGAGAAATACTTACTTTAAAAACTCAAATATTAAATCTTAGATCTAAATTCAAATTCTCAAAAATTAATAAGAATTCATAACTATTAAATAAAATGAAAAATAAGTAAACGACAGACAGTTAGTAGAATTATGAATTACAAAGAATATTTCGCAGTCAAATCTACAATGAGCCTGCTAAATACGAAGCCCTACAATGGCCCTAAAACGGCTTGTTGGGGGATAAGATGTAGGATAGGTCATCTAAAGTTTAAGGCTTTAGGAAGCCCCAAAGTAGAATTAAGAATTATGAATTTAGAGTTAAGAATTTTAATAAAAAAATCGATAGGAAATATAACAAAATAGGTACGCCAAAAATGCAAGCCATAAATCTTCAATTTTCAATTATCAATCTTTAGATTATGCCAAAGGGCCCTCCCCCCAGAAAACTCCTCCATGATGTCGTATAAGATACATTGTGCGACATAATAATATAGGGAGGGATAAGAAAAGAGAGAAATAAGAGATATTCAGATGTAGGGCTAGCTAGAACACATAGTCTCCTAATAACGCTCAATATCTTTATATCCTTACTCGGGAGTAAGAGCCCGCTCTTCTCCATAAAGCTTCGGGTATTGTTCATTAGCACTTATCCACACTACATGCTATAAACAAGGCTAAATAGTCCTATAACAAACAAGACTCATGCTTGCCTACTATATCAATCTATATCATCAAGAGTTTTCACGAAATTAATCAATAATTTTCACGATTCTACAATTTCATACACTCCACTTCCCCACTTTAGCCTATCCTATCAATATAATTAGAAATTTGGAATTAGAAATTAGAAATTAATTTTTATCCTGTCCACGAAGTCATGAAGAAACTTACAACCAGCACAATAATTCCTATACCAATATATTCCCATCCCACTCTCCTGGTTAATCTTCCTTTCAAAAAATGAGTGGCTATGCCCAAAATAACGTACATTGCGGATGAAAGCGCCAGCGAACGGATTGTTGCTGATGACGGCCAAAAAGAGAAAGACAACGCCAGTTCCCCCATTACCAAACTCAAAATAAAACTCTGTATTACATCCGCTACACTAATTCTATCCGCCATCTTAATAGACCAAATTGCCTGCAGAATAAGCGGAAAACTGACCAGGAAAACCGCCACCCCATTCCATAAAAATAATAAATTAAAGGCCGAAATTACATGGAATAAAAAGAAGGCGGATAAAAGCGTAAAAAGAAAACTTGCGGTGGAGGCAACCCTATACAGAGGAATTGTGCGAAGACTTGCCACATTATACACATTCTGCGCCAAGAGCAACAAATAGAAGGTCGAACCAAAAATAACTGCCACCGGCAGCCTGGTTAACCACCTTACCGGCAGTAAAAAATAGAAACTGGCAACGGCTACGGTAAAAAAAGTCGGCAAGATCAAAAGTATAAAAGCCTTTGTCGGGTTCAATCCTTCCCAGAGAGACCATAAAGACAGGATATAGGCCCCAACTGCCAACCCTCCTAAAAAGTGGAACCGCAGGTTAAAATCCACCAGTTGCGTAGATAATAATCCTATGGCTAGCAGGAGTGAGGTAGCGATTATTTTATGCCGTTTGTTTAAATGTAAAACTTGATTCATCATTTGCTTGCCAATTTTAATACATGGCATATGGCGATTGCCAACGCATCCGTGGCATCATCCAAATGCCCCCCCTTCCGTTTTAACTTTAATTTATTTCTGCGGCGTCCGGGCGTGCCTAAAAACTTTCTTACCCCGTCATGGACCTGATTTTTATCAGCCCTACCCGAACCTGCCACCAGAAGTTTTATTTGCGGACCGGTATAATCCTGAAACGGAATTTTGTGTTGGGCGGCTGTTAACATAATTACCCCCCTAGCTTGGCCTACCATTATGGCAGTCCTTGTATTTGCCCCAAAAAATAACATCTCGCATATCATTTGATCAGGTTTATATTTTTGGATAATACCGGAAAGTTCACTATAAATCATATAAAGCCTATCCTGCATTAATTTCTCTTTAGGCGTGTAAATATTTCCGTAAGTTACAAGTTCAATACCGTAATCAAATTCCCTACCCAAGATATCATCAGGTATTTTTATAATTCCGTAACCGGTGGTGGCTGTTCCGGGATCAATCCCTAAAATTATCATAGACTTTTTGTACATCATCCAGCTCTTCCAGTTTCTCTATAAAATCCAGTACTTTTTTTGCTATTTCCGGATCGGTAATATTTATTAAAGAAACGGGTTTCATGGTAATTTCCTGCAATTCCACCCTATACCCTGCCTGGGTAATTTTTGTACTCATAGTATTTAACTCCGGGCTTTGTACATATACTAAATACTCTTGCATATCTTTTAATTCATCGACATCTTCTGCCCCCAAATCTATAAGCTCCAGCACTTCATCTTCCATACTTCCCCCTTTCCCCTTGACCCTTATCTTACCTATCCTCTGAAACATATAGGCCACTGCCCCCTGCCCTGCCAGAGAACCTCCATTTTTCTCAAACAGATTCTTAATCTCCGCATGAGTCCTAAGTTTGTTGTCGGTTACTGCTTCTATTAAAAAGGCTACCTTACCCGGTCCAAAACCTTCGTAAGTCACCTCTTCCAAAGTCTGACCCGGCAATCTGCCTAAGCCCCTATCAATAGCCCTCTGGACATTCTCCTTAGGCATATTAACTTCTTTTGCCCCTTCCATGGCCACTCGAAGCCTGGGGTTAGACTGGGGATCGCCGGAGCCGCCCATTTTAGCCGCAATAGTAATAGCATTGGCAATTTTGGTAAAAGTCTGGCCTCTTTTAATATCCGCCGCCCCCTTTTGCCTTTTGATTGTAGACCACTTGGAATGTCCAGACATGACAAATATTCTAACATAAATTCAAGCAAACAAAATACGAAACGTTGACAAGTAATATCTTTTCTATCTATACTTCATCACTTAGATGGACGATTCTTCTTCACTCTCCAGCATGACCCAAAAAGCGATTGATGCCGCGCTTGATTCAAAATGGGAAGAAGCCCTC
>JAHIUE010000096.1 GCA_018817205.1 Patescibacteria group bacterium
ATGACCATGAAACTTTAAAGTTTCCAGAAGGTTTCTTATGGGGTGCTGCAACTTCTGCCCACCAGGTTGAAGGAAATAATGTTAACAATGACTGGTGGGACTGGGAACAAAAACACCAACCCCCACATCTTCAATCCGGACGAGCCTGTAACCAATATAACCTTTACGAGCAGGATTTTGAACTGATAAAAGAATTAAACCATAATGCCCACAGACTCTCTATTGAGTGGTCCAGAATTGAGCCCAAAGAGGGCCAGTTTGACCAAAATGAAATTGAACATTACAAAAAGGTCCTAAAATCCCTCAAGGATAAAGACATCGCTATCATGCTTACCCTTTGGCACTGGACCCTGCCAAAATGGGTAGCTGACCGCGGCGGCTGGGAAAACGGGGCAACTGTAAAATATTTTGAAAGGTTTGTAAAAAAAATTGTGCCTGAAATCGGAGGATTGGTTGATCTTTGGATTACCTTAAATGAACCTGATGTCTACATTTACGAAACATATACGGCCCGAGTCTGGCCTCATTCAAAAAAAAGCATTTTAGGCCAAATCAAAACCTTTTTAAACCTAGTTTCTGCGCATAAAAAAGCCTACAAATATTTACACTCCCTTTTTCCGGCCGGCAAGCCAGTCGGCATTGCCAATAACGTGATGTCCTTTTCCGCTTACCATAAACACTCAATCAAACAGCTTCTGGAGGTCTTTTTAAACGACCTTTTTGTCAACCACCTGTTTTATTTTTTCACCCGCAAAACTCATGATTTTTTGGGAATAAACTATTACTTTCATATCCGTTTAAGCCATCTCGGTATCACCCCCAAAACAGCAACACCTTTGCAGCAAACTCATGATGTTTCCGATTTAGGCTGGGAGATTTACCCGGAAGGAATTTTTGAAGTTTTGACAGATTTATCCGATGGCATTCCTATTTATATTACCGAATGCGGGATAGCTTCCACTAATGATGATAGAAGAAACCGCTTTCTTATTTCCTACCTGCAGGAAGTAGCCAGAGCTATTCGTGCGGGAGTAAATGTGCGGGGGTTTTTCTATTGGTCTTTAATAGATAATTTTGAATGGCATATGGGTTTTAATCCCAGGTTTGGCTTAATTGAGATTGATTATGAAACCTTAAAGCGCCGTATCAGACCGTCTGCCCTGGTTTACACCGACATTATCCAGCATAACGGTATTCCCCATTCGCTGCTGCGTTTTGTCGGCCATACTGTCCAAGCTGAAGAAGTTTTGGAAAAAAGACAAAAAGAAATAGAAAAAGAGATAGACAGAAAAATCAAATAGCTTTCAGTCGTCAGTCGTCAGACAAAAAGCATTTTTGCGCTTGTCTGATAGCTGATAGCTGATAGCTGAAGACTGACAACTATTTATTATGACCCATTTGCCTTTTGCCATAACCGCCTACTTTTTTAATGCCCTGGCAGTTCTGGCCAGCAAATTTTTGCTGAAAAAAGTGGTGCCAGATCCCCTGGTTTATACTTTTTACATAAGCCTGCTGTCCCTTGCGGTCATTTTAGCTCTACCTTTTACCAAAATCCCCACTTTAGAAGTATTAATGCTGGCTTCCATGTCCACTGTGCTTTGGACACTGGGAGCATATTTTATGTATAAAGCCCTTAAACTGGGCCAAGTTTCAAGAGTAATCCCGATTATCGGGACACTTATCCCGCTTATTTTGCTTCTTCAGGCCGCAGGCACCAATGCAATTTCGGGAACCCAAGCCTTAGCAGTTTTAGTTTTAATTCTCGGTATGGTTTTTTTGACCTTAACAGACTGGCGGGGAAACTTAAACAAATGGGAAATTATATTTGAAATCTTATCTGCAATTTTCTTTGCAGTTTCTTATATTATTTTAAGGCAGGCGTACTTAAAACTTGACTTCTTTTCGGTTCTGGTCTGGTCAAGACCGGTCCTGGTACCGTTTTGTCTTGCCTTTTTACTGATTCCGGCTCTTAGGTCAAAGATTATTTTCCGAGAGAAATTAAAAATTAATTTCTTATCTTTTGGGGGAATATTATTTTTGGGTGGACAGACAAGCGGGGTGATATCTGAACTCTTGATACTTTTTTCCATCTCCCTTGCAAACCCGGCTCTTGTCAACTCTCTTCAAGGCACCCAGTATATATTTTTATTTGCTTTTGCCCTACTACTGGGTAAAAAATTCCCTGCTATTTTTGAGGAAAAATATACTTTTTTGGCTATAATTACCAAAATCTGCGGAATTGCCGCCATCGGTCTGGGGCTATATTTGTTAACTTAAACTTCCCTCTTGTAGGCTGAAAGTAAATCTTATAGAATGCGGCCGTATGTCTTTATCCCGCATTATTCTCCTTTTTATTAAACTTATTCTGATCAAAATAGGCAACGCGCCAATCGGTGTGTTTCAATTTACAATTAAAATCTTCCAAAAAATTCTTAATTCTGCATCCTATATCCTACATTCTACCCGCCATAGGCGGACAGCAGGCAGGCCCAAGAAATTACGCTTTAGCACAAAATCCAAAATCATTTTAGGCAGCCTTGCTCTCGTCGTCTTTCTTTTTTTCTATACTGTCTTTATCTTGACAGCGGCCTACCAGCTGCCTGATCCTACCAGACTTTCTCAATCTTTCCAACCTCTGACAACGGAGATTTACGACAGAAACGGCAATTTACTTTACCGGTTCTATGAAGACAAAAACCGCACACTTGTCAAGTTTGCCGATGTTCCAAAATATCTAACCCAAGCAACTATTGCCATTGAGGATCGTAATTTCTACCATCATATAGGTATTGATCCGGTGGCAATTCTCCGGGCGTTTTATCACAACTTGAGAAATGGTGGCTACGAAGGGGCTTCAACTATTACTCAACAGCTAATTAAAAATTCGCTTCTGACACCGGAAAAAACTTACACTAGAAAACTCAAAGAAATTATCCTGGCTTTGTGGACAGAACGGATTTATTCCAAGGATGAAATTTTGCAAATGTACTTCAATGAAGCTCCATATGGCGGAACAAACATCGGCATCTCGGCTGCGGCGCTTACCTATTTCGGGAAATCCCCTAAAAAACTAACGCTTGCCGAAGCTGCCTATCTTGCCGGTCTACCTGCCTCCCCGACCCAATTTTTCCCTTATGGCTTGGGAGCACCTCTTGCCAAAGAAAGACAAAGCCAGGTTCTTCAAAGGATGGTTCAGGAAAAATACATTACTGCCTCTCAAGCAGAGCAGGCATACTCGGAAGAGCTTACCCTTCTATCTCCCACTGATTCCATTCGCGCTCCGCATTTTGTGATGTATATAAGAGACCAGTTGACATCTAAATTTGGCCAAAGGGTAGTTACTCAGGGCGGATTAAAAGTTATAACTAGCCTAGATTTAAAAATCCAGGAGACCGTAGAGAGCATTATTAAAGAAGAACTTGAGAAACTCACTTCTTTGAATGTACAAAACGGGGCAGCCATGGTGATGGACACAGAGGGCCAGATTTTAGCCATGGTTGGTTCAAAAGACTACTTTGAACCAAAATTTGGCAACTTTAATGTGGCTTTGGCTCTTCGCCAACCCGGATCTTCTATCAAAGTCATCACATATGCAGCGGCTTTTAAAAAAGGTTTCAGCCCCGGCAATACAATTTTAGATGCGCCCGTTGCATTTAAAGACGGCGATAAAATTTATGCGCCTCAAAACTATGACGGCAAGTACCATGGCCCTGTTTCAATCCGCACGGCTTTAGGTTCATCCTATAATATACCGGCGGTCAAGATACTCTCTACAGTCGGCATAGAGGAAATGTTAAAAACAGCCAAAGATTTAGGAATAACAACATTTAATGAGCCGGAAAGGTATGGATTGTCTTTAACTTTGGGTGGCGGTGAAATTAAAATGATCGACATGATGACTGTGTATGGCACTTTGGCAAATTTAGGATATAAAAGGTACCAAACGGAGATTTTGAAGGTAACCGATTCATATGGAAATGTTTTAAAAGAAATAGACGAATCGGGAAAACAAGTTTTGCAAAAAGAAGTTGCTTTCATGATAACCGATATTTTGAAGGATAACAAAGCCAGAACTCCGGCTTTTGGTCCAAATTCACTTCTTTCTATTCCCGGATATGAAGTGGCGGTTAAAACCGGCACTTCCGATAACAAAAGAGACAACTGGACTTTTGGTTATACCCCCAAATTTGTGGTAGGGGTTTGGGTAGGCAATCCGGATAATTCGCCTATGAATCCTGTTTTGACATCAGGTGTAACAGGAGCGGCGCCAATTTGGAATAGGATTATGCATATGCTACTAGATGAAACGAAACCTTTGGCTTTTGAAAAACCAAGCGGAATTATCGAGGCTGTGGTGGACGGAAGAAAAGATCTTGTGCTTTCCGGAAACCTCCCCAAAGCTATGGTCAGAGTTCAAAAAAGCGAGGATAAGCTAGTATATTCTGACGGATTCTCCTCTTACGCCACTTCTTCTGCCCAAACTAATCCAGCACAACCCAACCCCTGAGGTCCTTTTTGGGGAATCTGAGAGGTGCTGTGATAAATCTGGATGAGGAACCAATGAAGATTAAGCTGCCGTAACGGGAATTTTTTTTCTTTTCCCAATACTCGCTATCTGCTGCCAGCTTTTTTCCATAAACTTTTTTTAAATAATTTAGATCACTTGAGTCAAGATTGTCAAAAAAGAACACTTTTTGTACTCGGAATTGTCCAATTATCTCTTTTCCAGAAGGTTTTATATAAACCAAATCTCCGGAAGAAATTACCCCGAATGGCACGGATTTTACTCTGGAAAAACGGGACTCTATGGTTTTTTTGCCGGAAAGTATTTTCTCCCCTGCTTCCCCTTTAAAAATTGCCAGATGCTTTTTCACTGTTGCAATTATACACCTTTGTTTGTTATACTTGACAAATGGGGTCTAAATATAGACCCTTTTTTCATGCCAAATATAATTACTTTTTTAAAGGAGGTTAAGGAAGAGCTTATCAAAGTTGCCTGGCCCAGCCGTGAGCAAACTATTCGCTATACCATATTAGTTATCATTGTGGCTATAGCAGTAGGATTATTCTTAGGCGGCCTTGATTATATCTTAACTGCCATTTCGGCATCTCTTTTAAACAGATAATATGGAAGATAAACAAGCAAAGATAAAAAAACAGACGGTAGATGATGGAAAAATAGAAGATGGAGAATCGAAAGAAAAAACTCCACCCTCTATCGTCAAAAAAGATCACCCCAATGCCAAATGGTATGTAGTCCATACTTATTCCGGTCATGAAAATAAAGTTGCCCATACCTTAAAACAAAGGGTGGAATCCGAACATCTGGAAGACAGAATATTAGATATTCTGGTCCCCACCCAGGATAAAATTGAGATCAAAAGCGGTAAAAAAGTCAGCATTAAAGAAAAAATTTTCCCGGGCTATATTTTGGTTAAAATGATCTTAGACGATATCTCCTGGCTGGCTGTGAGAACTACCCAGGGAGTAACCAGTTTCGTAGGCATGGGTAATAAACCGACTCCCATCTCTGAATCAGAGGTTGAATCTATTATCAAATTTGCCCAAACCGAGGCACCGCTTTACAAACAGGTTTTCCAGCCGGATGATACGGTCAAAATCATTGACGGTCCTTTTGCTGACTTCATCGGTAAAATTGATTCCGTAGATGAGGAAAAAGGCAAAGTCAGGGTTCTGGTCTCAATTTTCGGAAGAGAAACACCAGTGGAACTAGATTTTCTTCAAATAAAGAAAATCTAGGGTGAAGGGGAAAGCGTAAAGGGTAAAGAAATAAAAACTTTCCCCTTCCCCCTTAACGCTTTACGCTTAAATTATGGCTAAAAAAATTAAGACGCTCATAAAACTGAATATTCCTGCAGGTGAGGCTACTCCTGCTCCCCCAGTCGGACCGGCTTTAGGTCAGCATGGCCTGCCGATTATGGAATTTGTCAAAGCCTTTAATGACAAAACCCAAGATAAAAAAGGTAATATTTTGCCGGTGGTGATCACGGTTTACGAAGACCGCACTTTTTCCTTTATCACCAAAGAGCCACCTATTGCCGAAATGATCAAAAAGATGTTAAGTTTGGAAAAAGGATCCGGAAATGCTTTAAAAGAACCCGTTGGAACACTTACAGTGGCACAGGTAAAAACTATTGCGGAAAACAAATTACCAGATTTAAATACAAAAGATATTGAAGCAGCTGCAAAAATCGTGGAAGGAACTGCCAAAAGCATGGGGGTAAAAATCAGTGGGTAGACCAAGAGTAAAAACCATCGAAAGCGATACCACTACAGGTGAAATTGCGCCAAAAGTAGCCGAAGAAACAGTTGTTAAAGCTAAAAAACCTACCAAGCCCGGAAAGGCCAAACCCAGATCAAAAAAATACCAAGAAGCTATAAAAGACTTAGACCGCACTAAAACGTACCCTATAGAGCAGGCAGTTGACATGGTTAAAAAAATGTCTTACGCTAAATTTAATGCCACCTTAGAGGCTCATATAAATACCGCGCAAACGGGAATCCGTGGAGTTGTCTCCCTACCCTATGCGAAAGGTAAAAAAATTCGCATCCTTGCCTTCGGAAAAGGCGCTGAACAATCGGGCGCAAGTTTTTTTGGAACCGATTCCACTATTGAAGAGATTAATAAAGATAAATTAGATTTTGACCTAGTTATAACTACTCCTGAGTGGATGAGTAAACTTGCTAAAGTGGCAAAAATTTTAGGACCTAAAGGACTTATGCCTAATCCCAAAAACGGCACAATTACTAATGATCTCAAAAAAGCAATTGAAGAATTCCAAGCAGGCAAAACAGAATATAAAACCGAAGCCAAAGCACCAATAATCCATATTGCCCTGGGTAAATTAAACCAGCCAAATGAAGAGTTGGTGACCAATGTTAAAACACTCCTCCAAACAATCGGCAAATCCAAAATCAAAAAAGTCACCCTTTCCCCAACCATGGGCCCGGGAGTGAGGGTTGATTTAAACTCTATTTAAAGCTTTTTTCAAAATTACTCCAAGATCAATTTTCAGACTGTAAACGGAAATTAAGCCAAAGATTAAGACAAAAACGGCGGCAACAATATGAAACAACACTATCATAGCCGAGGCTATATTTGCCCCAATGCCAAATATCCCTGAAAGTATTAATAATCCTGAAGCCTCTGCCGAACCAATATAGCCGGGAGCAGCGGGAATAAGATAGGTTAAAGCCGAAAGTAACTGCCCCAAATACATCTTAAGAAAATCCTGTCTTACTCCCAAAGCCATAAATGAAAAATACCAAATTGCAGCGTCTGCACAATATGCTAAAACCGTTATCAGAATCATTAAACTCAAATCCCTTGGGTGTCTTCTTAAAATAGAAAATGACTCTAAAATGAAGTTGCTAAATTTATCAAAATATATCTTAATATAATTAACTATTAATAGAGACCTCAAAAAATTAAGTAATTTTTTTGCAAAATTAATTCTAAATACCAGTAAGTAAGTGAGTGAAAGGGCTACTGTTAAAATAATTGTTATAATAATTATAAAAGCTATATTTAATGCTGTAGGAACAAAGAAAAATAACACCGAAGCCAAAGCCAATACTGCCAGAAAATCTACAAACCGGTCTATAAAAATCCAGATAACCGACTTGCCTAATGGCAAACCATGACGGGTATTAAGATATATCCCCTTGGCAATCTCCCCTGCCCTTATGGGAATAAAGAAATTCAGCATCATGGCTGCCCCGTTTAGAAAAACCAGATCCAGAAATTTTATCTTTTTAACTTCATTCAAAAAAATCTTAAGCCGAAAAGCCCTAAGAACCGGGGAAAGTAGAAAAAACAAAAATATCGGCCCCAAATATATCAAATTTACCTCTCGTAAATTCAAAATAATTTGGTTTATGTCTACAAACCAGGACCAGATAAATATTAAGAATAACCCCAATAAGGTATTAATAAGGATTTTAAACATTGCTTGCCAATTCTATTCATTAAATATACACTATTTATTAATCATATGTTTTCTACTCTTTCAAGCCGACTGCTATTGGGAATATATATATTTGTTATACTATCAATTCCCGTAGGAGCGTATCTGGTATCCCAATCTCAAACTATTAAAAGCAGTGCCCAGGAACAAAAAACTACCAAACCTGTTGTTAAAATTACCCCGAAGCCTATAACTTCCCCATCCCAACAGCTTCTTGGCTTATCTCAAACTACTCTGGATTCTATGTCTACACCTACCCCTTCACCCTCGCCTACTACTTCAGAAGTAGCTACTTCATATGGTCCAACTTTATCTTTAAGTGTTACCCTTGAGGGACGACCGCAAGACAATTATGCCACAAAATTATTTGTCGGAATTATTGAAGGACTTATATCAACCAATCCAAAATATCTATTAAGCTTCACCATTGATTTGCCTGCCTCAGGCCAATATTCAAATCTTTCTTTGGCAGGCTTAAACCCCGGATCAACTTACACGGTGCTCCTCAAAGGGTCTGCCCAGATAGCCACTTCTTTTGCCTTCACCATGTCTCCCTCGGTCACGAACCTTAATGACGGTCAATCTCTAAATTTACTGTCCGGAGATCTAAATGAAGATAATGTGATAAATTCTGCCGATTATTCTATTGCCCAAAAAATAGCGGGGACAACCCCCGCTTCCCCTGGCTGGAACGAAAATGCTGATCTTAACAAGGACGGGATAATTAATGTTTTTGACTTGGGGCTTATTGCCAAAAACATAGACCAAATTGGCGCCTCCGGAGCCTGGACTTCACCGATTCCAATAACTGACTCGCTGTCTGTAGGTTCACCGGAAGGTGCTATCGGCGGCTATTGGCTCTGGATACCTAAATAACGATCATTGACAAAGACAGTACCATAAGTTAAAATACTTTTTGCTTAAGACAGTGAGCATCCATAAGTCTCACCGAGGCGGTTAACACTTCTCCTCGCTTAGGCGAGGTTTTTTAATGGCTAAAACAAGACAGCAAAAAGAAGAAACAGTTGCTAAATTAATCGAAAAAATCGGCCGGGCCAAGGCTGTGGTTTTTGCCGACTATAAAGGCTTAAGTATGAAACAATTGTCAGATTTACGGAATAAACTGCGCGATCAAAATGCCGAATTCACCATCACCAAAAACACATTATTACAACGCGCTCTACCAACTACCAACTACCAACTACCAACTGATTTAGAAGGTCCAACTGCTACCCTTTTTGCTTATGATGATGAAATTTCCCCTATTAAAATCTTAGTCAAAGCATTAAAAGATGCAGGTTTAGGCAAAGTAAAAACAGGATTTTGGGGTAATTTAACCCTGGATGAGGCAAAAATACTGCAGCTGGCTATCCTTCCCACTAAAGACGAACTTCGTGCCAAAACAGTAGGAGTATTGGTTGCACCCCTACAAGATATGATTTCAGTACTGTCAGGCAATTTAAGAAATTTGGTGTATGCATTAAATCAGATAAGCGCGTTACCTAATCGGTAAAAAAATAGCGAAAGGGGGTGTTTAAAATATGGCAGACGATCAAAATATTGCTGATCAAACAACTGAAGAGCCTAAAAAGGCTTCAAAAGCAGTTTCAGCCAATTTGGAGAAAATCATTGAACAAATTGAAAAATTATCTGTTTTAGAACTGGCAGATTTGGTTCACGCTTTAGAAGATAGGTTTGGAGTATCAGCATCCCCGCCAGTTGGCGGGGTTGCAGCCGCAGCAGGTGGCGCAGCCGCAGCAGGAGAACCGGTAGAGGAAAAGACAACTTTCAATGTAATATTATCAGGCGCAGGGGCAAATAAAATTGCAGTCATTAAAGCTGTCAGGGAACTTGTTCAAACTTTAGGTCTTAAAGAAGCTAAAGATTTGGTAGAAGCTGCTCCAAAACCGGTGCTTGAAAGCGTTAATAAGCAAACCGCAGAGGAAGCTAAAACTAAATTAACAGCCGCAGGCGCAACTGTAGAATTGCAATAAAAGTGCTCTCTTGACACTATCTGTTTTGTTGTGATATACAATGATTAGTTCAGAGTTATTAGTTCATGGTTCATAGAAAAATACTACGAACTCATAACTACGAACTCATAACTAACTATGGCAGACAAATTATCACTTGAAAATCTTCCCGATCTTTTAACAGTTAAGGAAGTAGCAGAGATCTTACGTGTTTCTACTTTAACTATCAAACGCTGGGGGAAAAGAGGAAAACTGCCGGCAATTAGAATTAATTCGCGAGGCGATAGAAGATATAAGAAGGAAGCCGTGCTATGGCTTCTTGGTATTACACAGAAATCCACATCAGGCGAATCAACCTCGCCAACTTCATATTAGCAATCATACTCAATAATCTGCTAGTTGGGGTAAATTATGTTGTCTCGATAAGAAAATCATTCCATTGCTACTTGAGGATGAACGAGGTAAGTTGAATTTTGTTCAAAGACAACTTCACCCTTTTTTTCCGCCACATAATAAGCCAGACCTTTCTTTTCTACGATTGGTTTCCTGTCCAGAAATTTTTCATCCAAAAGGCTATTCCGTAAAACTACCAGGAAACTACTTCCTGTATTAACAAGACACATCGCCCAACCGGCAGGTACTATTGCATACTTTCCTGAAGAAAGTACCACTACTTTAAACTCTTTCGCCTCATCAGATTCATCATTTCTTTGCATAAGTAAAATGCCGCTGCCGTATAGACACTGATAAGTTTGCATACCTGGATAAGAACAAAAATATCCCTCTGTCTTGTTAAACTCTACCCCATTTTTCCCGGAAGTAACCACAAATATAACCTGTTTTGGACTTTCTATCAAATAATAAGGGTTTTTTACCACACTACTTTTCTTATCCATCAAAACCGGTTTTAAGTCTTTGTTCGTTTTTGCAATAATCATTGCTTCCCCTTAAATACAGTTAACCACAAATATCTACATAAAGCCAGTTGTCTTTTGATTCTCCAAGGCTGCAATATAAGCCTAAATAGCCATTCAAAACCTAAATCTCTCATCAGTCTAGGTGCGCGAGGTACATTGCCAGATAGATAATCAAAAGCCCCTCCCACACCCATAGCCAACTTAACGGGAATTGTTTGTAAATTATTGACAATCCATTTCTCTTGCTTAATATGACCAAAAGCGACAAGGAGAATATCGCAAGGAGGAATCGCGATACTATCTTTCGTTTTCCCTTCTTTATCCACTTCGCCTCCTCCTAAAGCCATTGCCACTTTCAATCCCGGGTACTTTTTTTGTAAGCACTCTGCGCATTCTTTTGCTACTTCATCTCTCCCTCCTAAAAAGCCTGTTGTAAGGCCTTTTTCTGCTGAAAGATTTACTAATTTTTCCATAAAATCAGTACCCGAAAAGGTATTTTTTACTTTTCCGGCAAGTTTTAACCCCACCCCATCAGGAATAGATAAATCCGCATCATTCAATATCTTTCTGAATAGATTATCTTTTTGAGCAGCAATTATAAATTCCGGGTTAGGGGTAACAATATAATGTTTACCAGGATTACAAATCCACTTTTCGACAACTGCCAAAGCTTCGTCAATAGTAATATCATTAACTTTTACTCCCAGCACATCTTTCTTCATGAGTTCTGTAAAACTTTTAAGGTTTCTGTTGCGCACTTCTCCCAACTAAACCTCTTGATATTTTCAAATCCTGCTTTGACCATCTTTACCCTTTCCCCTTTCCGCTTTACCCTTTCCATACCTTTAACTATATCATCAATATTGTATGGGTTTATATAAGTCGCCCCTTTGCCTGCCACCTCCGGCATACTGGATGCATTGGAAGTTAGAACCGGACAGCCACAAGCCTGGGCCTCAAGAATCGGTAAGCCAAATCCTTCAAAAAGAGAAGGAAAAAGTAATGCTATGGCACCGGAATACAAAGTCGGCAAATTCCTCTCCGGCACATAACCTAAAAACTTTATCTTGGCTTCTATCCCCAGTTTCTTCGGTAAGGCATAAATTTCATCACTCATCCAGCCTTTTTGCCCAACAATAACCAGTCTGAAAGCTGATAGCTGACGACTGAAAGCTATTATCAATCTTTCCAGATTTTTCCTAGGTTGCACTGTCCCCACAAATAGAAAATAGGTATTCGGGCTTAATCCATAAAGCCTCAAACTATTAATTAATACATCATTCCTGACTGGTTTAAATAATTGCTTGTCGTATCCTTCGTAAACTACCTCTATCTTTTTAACCTCCAAGCCGATTCTTTTCACCAAATCCTCTTTTGTAGCATACGAGACGGCAATAATCTTGCTTGCAGTCTTAAGTTGAATTTTTTGCATGAAACCTAAATATAGCCTTTGTTTAAGTTGATGCATGGAAGACAAATATTCTGAGCCTAAATCGTGCACAGTGATAAAAGTTTTCAGCCCTGGCTTACGGATAACTGGCAGAGTGTGTGCCGGAACAAACAAAACATCTAATTTATCCATAAAAGTCTGTATGGCCAACCCACCTTGAGTCCAAAATCCTGGCCAATTTATTTGCTTAAAAATGAAATTGTCTGGAAATTTCTCTTTTTGGGAAACTCTTGTATAAACGATGTATTTATTAACCGGATCTATTTTTGCCAGGACTTTAAGTAATTGATAAGAATAATTTTCTGTGCCGGTGCGGTCTCTGCTGAATGCCCTTGATGCATCAAAACCAATAAACATATCAGTATATTGTATAACGTATAGAGTATAATGGGTATTTGCGCTTTCCCTTTATACACTATACATAATACCTTATACTATCTTTTGGATACTGACCTTTTGTATAGATCCAGGTTTTCTAAAGCTATTCCTGTGCCTAATGCAACACAAAGAAGGGGATTTTCAGCAAGAGCCGCAGGAACGCCTAAAGTTTCTGTAAAATACTTATCCATATTCCTTACGAGCGATGTTCCACCACTCATTACAATACCCTTATCAATAATGTCTGACGCCAGTTCGGGCGGAATTTGTTCCAAAACACCTTTGGCAGCAGAAACAATCTTTTTGATAATATCGGAACTTGCCTCTGTCACTTCCTCTGATGAGATTTCTACAGCTCGAGGCAAACCTGTGAATGCATCCCTCCCCCGAATTTCCATTTTTTGAGATTCGGAAGATTTTAAAGGTATGGCAGAACCTATTTTAATCTTGACATCCTCGGCCATTCTCTCCCCGATTATTAAATTATATTTTTTACGGACAAAACTTTGTATAGCTTCGTCAATTTTATTGCCTCCGACTCTTACAGATGAATGCACTACCACCCCTCCCAGACAAATAACAGCCGCCTCGGTCGTCCCTCCACCAATGTCAACTATCATATTACCGGAAGGATTGGCGATTGGAACTTTAGCGCCAATTGCCGCAGCCAATGGTTCATCAATCAGAAAGGCTGTTTTTGCCCCGGCAGAAAGGGTAGCATCTAAAATTGCCCTTTTTTCAACAGATGTTACTCCGGCAGGCGCACAAACCATCACCTCCGGTTTAAAAAGTCTGCTTGGACCGCAAACTTTATCCAAAAAATAGCGGATCATTGCTTCCGTAATCACAAAATCCGCAATTACTCCATCCCTCATTGGGCGGGAGGCAGTAATATTGCCGGGAGTTCTACCTAACATTTCTTTAGCTTCATTCCCAACAGCCAAAACTCTATTGTCGTCAGTAGTGACTGCCACAACCGTCGGTTCATCTAAGACAATGCCTGTACCAGCAAGATATACCAGAGAATTAGCGGTTCCAAGATCAATACCAACTCTTTTACTGAAGTTAAACATGGGGTCATTCTACCAACAGAAAAACCTGATCACAAGATACACTAAATAGATCAAATGAGTTCAATTATTTGAGGCTTATACCATAAAGGTTAGGTTCTGAAGCTGTTGGTGTTGGAAACGAACTAATAACAACAAGCCTGGACGAATCCGGCCAAGGAAAAACAAAATTATCTTTAAAAATCCCCGCATATATAATTGCTTTATTCGTACCATCAAAATCCACCACCGATATTGTTTTATCTTCAACCAGAATAATATGTCTGGAATCAGGCATCCAAATATGAGAATTTGCTTGCGGTAAGCCATATTCTTTTTTATCCTCCAGATTATAGACTTTAAGTTTGTTTTCATCTTGGCCTGCCATAAATTTAGTCTCATCAGGAGACCAACGCATAAATGCAGATGAGGAGGCTATTTGACGCAAGGCTTTATCTTCTACAGCCAATACTCTTGTTTCCTCTTTTGCCGCAATATCTTCTTCCCAAGATTTTAAGGTGGCTGGAAGCAGCGGCGTAATATCCCTGGGATCGGAGTTTAATCTGTCGGATTCCAAAAGGTAATTATTGCCACCTATTTCGGCCAAAACTTGCTTGGAATCTGCAGACCATTTTAATGCCGCTTTGGAAAAATCTATTGAGGTAGCTGTCTGGACAATTTGATGGGGTTCGGATGAAGATCTAACAAAAGAGATTGGTTGGTTTTTTGTATATGTCCAGACCCAAATCCCTGCTTTTTTGATAGTTTTACCAGAAGAATCTGAAGCAGGCACAATATAAGCCAACTTTCCTCCATCAGGACTTAAAACAGGATTTGTTACCCCTGTAAAAGTCAGAGGGTAAATGGCCGGAATAGCCGGATACAGCGTTACCTTTACTTCTGTTACCAAACCCTCTTTAATCTCTATTTGTTTCTCCCAAGGAATTAAACCTTCTTTCACAATCCTGATTGCGTATTTTTTGGGTGTTAAAGAACTAATAGTGGTATTTGTGGCAGTGGTAAGATGTCCGTCAATGTAAACCGAAGCAGCGTCAGGCTCGGAAGAAATATTTAAAATACCTGTTCCTACAATCCTTTTTTCTGCGGGGGAAAAAGTATAACCTTTGGCAAAAAATATGGCAATACCTGCAGCCACAGCAATTACCACAAGAGTAAGCATGGTTAAGAGAAATCTTTTGGACATATTTATTATTTATATTAACATTTTAATTAGCTACTTACCAGCTTAGCCCGGACTATCAATCTATTTAAAAGCGTCCCCGGAGGATCACAGGTTTGCAAGGTTAATATCGGAGAATCGTATTTATCAGTCAAATACGAAATATCGCTTGGAGAGACAATGGTTTTATCAAAAACTACATAGTCATACCTTTTATTCTGGTAGAAGATAATTACTTTATCCCCGGGTACAAGCTCTTTCAACAGGTAAAACATGGCATTAAAACGAACAATATTCCAGGGCGCCTCGGTTGAATGAGAAAAAAGGTATAAATTGCCTTTCTCTCCTGGAGGTGTTGAACCTAAAGCTTCCGCCACACCTTTTGATAAAGCACTCACATATTCCTCTTCATTCCCGGGATTAACATTTGGAATGATTTTGGCATTGGCATTTATCTTCTCTATAACAATTCCATACTCTGTTGAAACAGGAATGATGCTGTTTTCAGATACGCTGACATTGCCAAATTGCAGGGGGCCCTCCGAAGATTCACCCGGAAGTTGCGAGGAAGTAATAATTCTTGGCACAGTTCTTTTTATCCCAAAAATTCTATCTGCTCTATAGCTAAGCTCTGCCTGCACAAGCGGCCCCACCATAAAAGTTATGCCAATCAAACCAATAAAAAATATCAAGTAACCCAAAAACCTGACAGCAAGAATTAGCTTGAAACGATTAATCATAAATGAGGCGACCCTGGAGGGAATTGCACCCCCGACCTTTCCCTTAGGACGGGACTGCTCTGTCTACTGAGCTACAGGGCCAGACATAGATATTTTAGCATCTTACAAGGTATAATGTTAGCCGACGGGGACTAGGTCATCGGTAGACCGCTCGGTTCGGGTCCGAGAGGCAGAGAGTTCAATTCTCTCGTCCCCGACTAGCAACAGCAGCAAGACCCAAACCAAAGCTCAATTTCTTTTTTGGCTTCTTTAACAGAACCAGAGGCATGGATTAGATTCCAGACCGGTCTTTCCTCTCTATTGGCATCTAAAATATTATCCGTGCCCAAATCTCCTCTGATTGTACCTTTTTCAGCCTTTGCAGGATCTGTAAAACCGGTAATTTTTCTGGCAACCTCAACCGCATCCTCGCCTTCCAAAATCATAGCTACGATCGGACCGGAGGTAATAAATTTCCTAAGCCAGGTGACTACTTTTCTGCCCTGATCTTTGGCGCTTTTAACTTTTTGGCCGGCAGCAATGGTTTTTTCTCCAATAGAACGGAGATAGTCAGGACGCATAGGGTAATGTTTCTCGATTATGGAAAGAGGTGCCACCATATCTTTTCTTTTGACTACCTTCAGACCCGCAACTTCATACCGCCTGATAATCTCATCGGTCAAATTTCGGCTAACTCCGTCAGGCTTGATAATAATTAAAGTTTGCTGGACCATATTCTGCGTGATGTTTCATTGTACATTGTAAATTGTAAATTGTAAATTGTTACTTTATCGCTATATCCTCCACCTTCACCGAACCATCATCGAATACTGAAACAATCGCAAACCTGGGAGATTGAGGGTTTCCCTCTGAAGTGAGCGCCCCAATTGTGACCATCGAAAGACTGGTTTTAGGTTCTAAATACTGGGAAAAATAATGAATATGCCCAGAAAAAAGCTGCTTGGCTCCGGCATCTTTTAACTCAAAAAGTAACATATCTGCCTGTAACTTTAAATTCTTTTCTACCCATCCCATCACATGATCAGAGGAAGGATGGAATAGCGGTTCATGCATAAATACCAATATCCCCTTTATTTCTTCATCCTTGGCTTTTTCCAAATCTTGGGTAATCCATTTCAGCTGCTCCTCACCAAACCCTGCATAGTTATCGCTATTATCTAAAAGCATTAGACGAAACCCGTTAAACGAGAAGGATTGAAAAGCAGGCCCGAAAACCTGGTTAAAACAGGAAACAGGTATCAAACCACGGTTGCGGCAATCCCATAAATCATGATCGCCTGGTATTAGAAAATATCGGAGTCCTGAATTATCCAGCTCCGCTTTAGCAACTTTTAACTCATTTATGGTTCCTACCTCTGTATAATCCCCCAACCCAATTATAAATTGAATATCCGAAAAATCTTCTTTGGCCTGTTTTAATGCTTTCTGCAGATTCACATTGTCATTATGCGAATCGGCAACAACCAGAAAGCGGAAATTTAAAGCCTGCGCAGATTGCTGTTTTTCTCCTGAAGCTTTTTGGCCCAGGATTTTAGGATCAATTTTAACAGAAGATAAAACTGCGAAAAACTCACGAGGAGTTTTGGTTACCAAAATATTCTTAACCACCGCTTGCGGATCAAGTTTTAAAGGATCTAAACCTGAGAAATGTTTATATGCAGAATAAATCCCACCCAAAAGCACAACAAAAATCACCAAGCTCAAAAGCAGTCTAAATATAACAAACACTATATTAGTACGTCTTTTGCCTGAATGTCTTCTAAACATTACATCTTCTCCGGAGCCTCTATTCCCAAAAGAAAGAGGCCTTTTTTCAAAACTTTAGAAACTTCCATGGATAATTTGAGCCTGAAATTCTCTTTTTGAGAACCGATAATCCTAGTTCCCTGATAAAAAAAGTTAAAAAGCCTCGCAAGTTCGACTAAATACGAAACTACAAGATTAGGACGGTAAATACTTGCTGCCTGTTCGGTAGTTTCCTTAAAATAGATTAGCTGTCTTAGAATTGCCCTTTCTGTATTATCAAGCTCAACATCTCCATATTCCGGATCTCTATTCTTCTCTGCTTTTTCAAGCACAGATTGGATCCTGGCATATGTGTATTGGACATAAGGACCGCTATCACCCTCTAAAGAAACCGACTGTTCAACATCAAATACCATATTCGGCGAAGGAGAAAATTTGAGGTAAGAAAATTTGATTGCCCCAAGCGCCACCTTTTTGACGATTTTCTGATCAATATTGATCCTGTTTTGTTTTATTACCTGTCTGACTTTCTCGGAAACTACACGATACAAATCATCAACCGTAACTACAGTGCCGATCCGGGATGACATCTTACCTTCCTTAAGGTCTACAACTCCATAAGATAAATGGTATTTTTTACCTTCAAGATAAGGAAAAATCATCTCAATTGCTTTGAAAACTACTCGAAAATATCCTGCTTGCTCGCTCGCTACAACATGTATTGACTTTTCAAAGTTAAAGCTGTCGTATTCCAGCTTTGCCAGACCTACCTCTTTGCATTCATAAGTTGGGTTGCCGGCAGAAGTTATAAAAACCCTGTTATGCAGTTCGTATTTCTGGCCGGGAAATATAATTGCCCCGTCGCTTTTTTCAAAAACTTTGCCGACATTTTCCAAAACTATCTTTTTTCCATCCTGAAAAACCTCGCTTTCAAAAAAACATCTGTCGTATTTTATGCCTAAAAGCTGGTAGATAGGCTCAAAATATTCCAGACTCCAAGAACGGGTTAATGTATATATTTCTTCTATTTCTGAATCTTTTTGATATAGTTTAGTATTCATTTGATCTGTTTCTTTTTTATAGTCAGGATCTTCTTCGTAAGATCTGTTCCCTTCTGCGTATGCCCTACCTAAAAAATCCGCTTTTTCTTCCAAATCAAGCTTCTTAGTCGGCAAACCCAATTTTTTAATTCCCCTGATGGCTTTGGCAATATGAAGGCCGATATCTCCCTGGTAATTAGCTCTAAAAACCGTATGTCCCAAGCTCTCAAAAATTCTAGCTAAACTTTCACCCAAAATAAAAGTTCTCAAATGTCCAATATGTACTTCTTTTAGAGGATTTACATGTCCGTATTCAATAAGAATTTTCTGTGGGGTTTCCGGTTCCCCCAATAAATCCAAATCCTTGGCATTTCTTAAAAGATCTTTGTTTTTGATAAAGAAATTTATAAAACCTCCTCCTGCAACTTCCGCTTTACTTAAGTAACCTAAGTTACCCAAATTACTTATTATTTTGCTAGCAATCTCTACCGGACTTTGCTTATCTTTAGCCGAATTTTGTTTAGCAAGCTGTAGCGCAATATTCGTGGTATAGTCCCCAAAAGTGGGATTTTGGGGAATAGATATAACTATATCATCTGCTGAATAGCCCAAGTTTTTTATTGCTTTTTTTAAATCCTCAAGAATTTGTTTTTTCAACATAAGCTAATGATAACACAACTGCCGTAAGTAGCATATAATATCCTAGCCAAACCAACCAAATTTGCTCCCCTACGTATTCCCAGGCAAAAGGCAAAGATGCAAAAAATTGCACCACATAAATAAAATAAGTTAAGAAAACATTTACAGCTATTGCAAATAACGATCCTGCCAAAAGCATAAGTAAGCCTAAGATCATAATAATAGGCATAGTCCAACCAACCAGCAGGTTAGCGAATATCCCGACTATGGAAAGCTGATGGAAATTCTGAATTATCACAGGCATAACCATAAGTTGAGCTCCGGTAGTGATAGCAATATCTTGCTTTATAAATGGCGGCAGAAAATTTAGAATCTTCTCAAATTTTGGTGCAAGCACGATTATCCCGAATGTAGCCAGGAATGACAATTGAAACGATAAATCACCCACCCAATTAGGATTGACAAGTAGCATTATTCCTGCCGTAAAAGCCAAAACCCAAATTCCGTCTCTTTGTCTACCGTAAGCCTCCGCGCCAAATGCTAAAATGACCATAATAGCCGCCCTTAAAACCGGAATCTGCCCTCCGGTGAGTAATGTATAAAAAATTACAGCCGCAAAAGAGAATACTAAGGCTATCTTTCTCTTAATTAAACCTGCCAAACTTAAGAAAAGTCCTGCTACAAGTGTCAAATTTTGACCTGAAACAACTACAATATGGAGAGTCGAACTGTCCCTTAGTGCTAATTTTAAACTTACGGGCAGATCTTTTTTGTTTCCCAAGATTATTCCGGAGAGAAGTTCGGCCTGTGGCGAAGGCAAAAGTTGACTAATTCTTTGATCCAGACTTTGTCTTATTTCCGGAAACAAATCTAAATTCTTAATATCCCACCCACCCTGCAGATATCTGGTAAACAAAATGAGAAGATATAAAATTGCGGCTAAAATTAATGGTAATTTATTCACTAATAAACAACTATTTGATCCTTTATGTTCTCAAACACCGATTTACCCAGTATTTTTTGATTTAATAAATCTTCTATTGTCTGGTATGGTCTGCCTGAAATAATTGCCGAGGCTCTAACCGAGCCTATACCGTTTAAAGACTCCAGTTCGGCTTGAGTAGCTGTATTGATATTGATCTTTGCACCTGTATTTTCTCCGGCTACTACACCTATGTTTTGAGATGCATTGCCTTGTTCTTCTGTGAATGGTATATATAACTTACTGCCATCTGATAGCTTTTGTGCCATATTTAAATATTTTGATATGTATTCTTTATTGGCATTCTCGCTAAACCCTCCTGCAGAAGCGATTGCTTCTTCTATCCTTGATTCGTCTTTGACCTGATAAACTCCTGGCTTATTTACTGCACCTGAAACATCAACAGAAATTAATTTCTGATTTTGGATTAAACTCTCTTTCGGAAAAACTTTCGGCTGAGCCTTGTTTAGACCGGAGGCAAATACTCCACCAATAATTAGAACTATTCCCATCAAAGCCAAACCTATCGGCAGCCGGAATTTCTGCAAAAATTCACCAGCCATATTTTCTCCTTAAGGATTGCCTGTAAATCTTTATCCAAGTCTTGTAGCTTTTGTGAAGATACTCCATTCCTCTTTGTTTCATCTCCATCCCCACCACTCCTCCTGCATGAGGGTATTTATGTAACTTTGGATGAGTTGAAGAAAACCCGTGGGCATAATGAACCAACTCGTGACCGATCGTATGGTCTATAACTTCAGAAGGGATTTTTGGATCTTTAAACATCAAGGTAATGGTAACGGTGCTAGCTTTACTCTTTCTATCTAAACGGATAGAACCCAATCTGTATTTGGCAAACCTGCCGAATTTGATAAAA
This sequence comes from Patescibacteria group bacterium, assembly GCA_018817205.1. Taxonomy (GTDB): domain Bacteria; phylum Patescibacteriota; class Microgenomatia; order Daviesbacterales; family UBA10151; genus UBA10151. Next base: position 20,960 of record JAHIUE010000096.1, read on the forward strand.
ACCTTATTATTTTGGGGAATATCCGGAAAGTACTTATCCCACAGATAATCTAACCTTGAAAGCAACCATTTGTCGTCCCTTATTATGGCAGATTTTGATTGGTTTGTCATAACAATCTAAATTATCGTTGAATATTAATTAGCAATTTTAGATATCAATTGCTAACTACAAAGCTGATTATCTTTCCCTGTATATACACGGTTTTTTTCACAAATTTTCCCTCCAAAAATTTTTGGGCTTTTTTGCACTCGTATGCCATTTTTTCTACGACTTCTTTGTTATTTACTATATCTTTTCCGATCACCAAGATATCCCGAACCTTTCCGTCTATCTGAACAGCAATAGAAACTTCTTCATTTTCCAAATATTTATTATCGCTCTTTGGCCAAGACTGCTTATGAATGGACCAGCTATCAGTTTTCAGACTCGCTTCGCTGTCAGCTTTCAGATTTGCATTATCTGACGACTGACGACTGACGACTGACGACTCTACTACTTGCCATAGCTCCTCTGTGGTGTGCGGGGCAAAAGGTGCCAAAAGCAATAAAAAGGTTTTGTACTCTTCTTTAGCAATCTTCTCTTTTCTGGACAGATGATTCAACCACTCCATCAAGGCTGCAATAGCTGTATTAAACTTAATTTGTTCAATATCCTCTGTTACTTTCTTAATTGTCTTGTGCATCATGCGTAAGTCTTCCGTCTTCTGTCTTCCGTCTTCCGCAGTAGCCACTTTTTCCTGTAACCCCCATACCCGTTGTAAAAATCTATAAGGTCCCCAGATTCGTTCCGGTACCCAAGGACCCGTAGCATCGTAAGGCATAAAGAAAGCAACATAAATTCTAATTGTATCTGCCCCATATTTTTTAACTTCCTTATCAGGATCAACTACATTCCCTCGGGATTTGCTCATCTTTTCATTATCTGTCCCCAATACAATCCCATGGTTAATCCGCCTTAAAGCATATTCATCCACGCCTATCAAATCAATATCCTTAAAAAATTCGGTAAAGAAACGGGAATAAAGCGTATGACCGAGTGTATGCTCAGCCCCACCAAAATAAATATCAACCGGAATCCATTTTTCTACAATCTTCTTACTAAAAATCTCTTTGGAATTTTTAGGATCAAGATAGCGGAAAAAGTACCAGGAATTATCAAAAAACCCGTCTAATGTTTCCGTATCTCTTCTTGCTTCTCCTTTACACTTTGGGCATTTCACTGCAACCCAAGCCTTGGCAGTAGCAAGAGGAGGTTCGCCTTTGGGCGTAAAATCAACATCTGCAGGCAGCTCAACAGGTAAATCCTCGTCTGGTACGGGCACAATACCGCATTTATCGCAGTGGATTATAGGAATAGGCGTACCCCAATATCTCTGCCTGGATACTGACCAGTCGTGCAAGTGGTAATTAACTTTTCTTTTGCCAAATCCTTCTTCTTCCATCCAATCCTTAATTTTATCCCTTGCAGAGAGAGGTGTTTCCAAACCGTCAAATTGGCCGGAATTAACTATAAAACCAGCCTCCAAAACATCATTTTCTGTCACTATTTCCGACTTATCGCTAGCACTTTTGCTTATTACTTTGATAATTTCCAGGCCATATTTTTTGGCAAACTCAAAATCCCTGTGGTCCGAACCCGGCACTCCCATCACCGCACCAGTTCCGTAAGAAGCTATGACATAATCTGCAATCCAAACTGGAATTTCTTTACCGTTAGCAGGATTTATGCAATAAGAGCCTGTAAAAACACCTGTTTTGTGTTTTTCCTCACTCATCCTTTCCACTGCTGATTTCTTTTGAGCCTCTTTGGTGTATTGATCCGCTTCGATCTTATATTCTGGCTTTATTAGCTGACTTACCAAAGGATGCTCCGGAGCCAAAACCATAAAAGTAACCCCAAATATGGTTTCAGGAAAAACAGTATAAACCTTAATTCTTGATTCTAAATTCTTGATTCTAAATTCTATTTCTATACCTTCGGATTTTCCAATCCAGTTATTTTGTCCTTCACGCACAGCTTGAGGCCAATTTATAGTTGGCTTATCTGGCCAAATAAGTCTCTCTGCATACTGGGTAATTTTTAAAAACCATTGCTCGACTTCTTTTTGTATTACTGCATTGCCGCAACGATCACACTGGCCGACTACTACCTGCTCATCTGCTAAAACTGTCTGATCGAAAGGGCACCAATTTACTAACGCCTTTCCCCTATAAGCAATTCCCCTCTTAAGCATACGCAGAAAAATCCATTGGTTCCACCTGTAATATTCCGGATCGCAAGTGATGACCTGATGTCCCCATTCGTACGAACCTCCCATTGAGGCAAATTGTTTTTTCATTGTTTTAATATTCTCATTAGTCCAAGTTTTAGGGTGAATTCCCCTTTTGATGGCGGCATTTTCGGCCGGAAGACCAAATGCATCAAATCCATTAGGGAAAAAGACATTTAGACCCTGCATACGCTTCGTACGGGCAAAGATATCGGCTCCTCCAAAAGTAAACCAGTGACCCATATGAAGGTCTCCTGAAGGGTAAGCAAATTCAGCCAGGCAGTAGAACTTATCAGGCTTAGTTAAATCTATGGAATATAAATCTGTTTCTTCCCATTTTTTCTGCCACTTAGGCTCAATTTGGCTGGGAATATACTTCTTCATAACTTTGATGTTACCATAATAGTCATCAGCAGAAAAGTCTGAAAGCTGAAGACTGACAACTGAAAGCTATTTATTATTTTCACGATACTTTTCACAAGATCAAATAGTTTTAGAGCTAGTCAAAAATGATATAGTTTGTATATATACTGATATAGCCTAGAGGCTAAAAACTAGACGCTAGACGCTATTTTGTGCTTATGCGGTAATTATATTGAATAAGCTTGATATAGAAGGATATCTTGACAAAATTAAACTTATTTGCTAGTCTGTACTCTACAAGAGGCAGCTCAGACGGACTGTCTCTTTTTTTTGACTATTACTACTGCTCTGTTGTATTGTAAAGTCAATGAGAAAAGTTTTTTTCTTTGTTTTTATACTTTATACTTTATACTTTATACTTTATACTTCTCCGATCCATGCTCAACAATCCCAAGGAATCGAAGTTACTTCTGTTTACGAAATAAGTGATGCTGATGCTATTGAAGGAGATATCTTAAAAGCCACGGATCAAGGGCTTGTCCGTACCACTATTGGCTTCGACAATAAAATATTTGGAGTAATCCAAGAACAACCCCTTCTTGTCTACCGCACCGAAACTAAGGGTAAACCGGTAATCCGATCGGGAGTTGCCCAAATTAATGTAACTACCTTAAATGGTCCCATTAAATATGGCGATTATATAACCTCTTCGGCCGTTGCCGGCAAAGGCCAAAAGGCACAGGAATCAGGCTACACCGTTGGCATGGCCTTGGGAGCATTCACAGGTGAAGACGCACCGCAAGTAGACGGTCCAAACGGCAAAGTTGCTTCCGGTGAAATCCCTGTTGCCGTCAGGATTGAATACACGGAGCTAACAAACCCCCGGTTTGCAGGAAGATTGTTTGGTTTTGTAGGTACTGCTTTCCTGGAGAATGTATCAGATCCGAAACAAATTGGCAATCTGATCAGATATGTAGCAGCGGGTCTGGTAATCCTACTCTCTTTTACCTTCGGATTCTTAACTTTTTCCAAATCTATTGTCAAAAGTATTGAAGCTTTAGGCAGAAATCCTTTGGCAAAATCTACAATCCAGTTATCTATAATTATCAATATCGGCTTACTCATCATAACCGGTATTATCGGAATCGTAGCCTCAATTTTAATTATCAGATTGTAAATTAACTCTTTCTGTCGTATTATCAGCTTATGCCCGAACTGCTCGAGAATCCTATTGGTTTAATCTTAATCGTTGTTGCTACTGCAGCAATATTTCTATATCTTCGCGAATATAACAAAAGAAGAAAACTTGAAGTCGAAAGTGATAAATTCTTACAGAGTTTGAAAGAAAAAGGCTGGGAAACCTTACATCAATCCATAAAAAAATCTCAAGACATCTTAGCAACTTCTGAACTTGAGGGAATAAAAGTTGTAGCAGACCAAAGACTTAAAACAGAAAAGTCGGAGGAAGAATTCCTTAACCAATCCAAACAAACTATCATTTCTGCCCAAAATCGGCTTTTAGCGTTTATGCAGGATTTGCAAAAAAGAAGCGCCGAGTTTGAAGAAGCCCAAAAGGCTACCGGGGAGGCTCGTATCAATCAACTTTTTGACCGGGTTGAAACCCAGCTGGCTGATTTTTTGGTGCAAACTGCCCAAAAAACCACATCTTCTATTGAGCTGGAGCTTAAAAGCACCAGACATTTAATTGATACATATAAAAGCGAGCAATTGAAATTGATTGATGAAAATATAGTTGCCATGATGGAACAAACACTAGATATAGTGTTAGCAAAAAAGTTAACCTTAAAAGATCAACTGGATTTAATTTATGAGGCGCTGGAGAAAGCCAAGGTGGATAAATTTGTAGTATGAACGACATCCTAAATACTATCCTAAAAGATACTTTTTCCCATACCCTTCTCAACCACAGAGTTAAGCTTCTTAAGTCAAATTTGCTTAAAACCTTTTTTGGAGGAGCCTCTCCTACCCTAACTCCTTCAGATTTAAACTGGCTGAAAAGTTTCCCAGAGAGCTTTTACCGAAATTTTAACAAAGATAATGTTTATCAAATTTTTTCCGATCTGGAGCAAAATTATGCCAAACTACCCATTTTAACCATCTATCTCGCTTTCGAACCGGATGAGGCAACCGTAGCTAACATTGGCGCATTTACCAGAAAAACCTTTGGACTACCTTTCATGCTGGATATTAAACTCGATCCAAGACTTATTGCCGGGGCAGCTCTTTCTTGGAAAGGAGTCTACCGCGACTTCTCCCTGCGGACAAGAATAGAAGAAAAAAAGGAAGAAATTTCACAAAGCTTTAAGAAATTCTTAAGACAATGAATCAAACTGAAGTCGGATACGTTGTTTCCTCCAGGAATTTCCTTATCTACCTCGATGGTTTTCCCACCATCAGGATCAATGATATGGTGGAATCAGATAATGGCCTACGGGGATGGATCAATTCAATTTCCGAAAATACCGTTGAAGTTCTGATGCTGGATGAAGGAGTTGTTAAGCCAAAGACACAGTTTAGGAAACTGGATACTCGTTTAGGCCTTCCTACAGGAGATTTTTTACTGGGACGAGCTATCAACCCGTTAGGGATACCTATTGACGGCAAGGGATTACTGAGCCGAACCAAAAATGTAGCGATGTCAGAACTTGACCGAGAAGCTTCCGGAATAGAGTCCCGCCAGTTTATCGCCAATCAATTTTTAACCGGTATCACTTTGATTGATACTCTAATCCCCTTAGGCCGTGGTCAAAGAGAGCTAGTCTTAGGTGATGCGCATTCCGGCAAGACCGGATTTTTAATTAACGCTATTGTCAACCAAAAAAATACCGGCGTAATTTGCGTTATTGCCCTTATCGGCAAACCTGCAGTAACAGTAAAAAATCTAATTGATGTTTTAAAATCCAATAAGGCACTGGATTATACGGTTATAGTTGCTACCTCCTCCTCTGAAGCCGCACCGCTCATATTTTTAACACCCAAAACCGCTTTTACCATCGCCGAGTACTTTCAGAAAAAAGGCAAACATGTACTTCTGGTATTGGATGATTTAGGATCCCATGCCAAAATATACCGGGAAATTGCCCTCCTTGGAAATAAACCGCCCGGAAAAGAATCCTACCCGGGAGACATTTTTTACCAACACGCACATTTACTTGAACGGGCCGGCAATTTTCTGCCGCAATACGGCGGAGGCTCAATTACAGCCTTACCGGTAGTTGAATTAAACTTAACTGATTTCACGACTTTAATTCCTACCAACCTTATGTCAATGACTGACGGGCATCTGCTTTTTAGAGCCGGCATGCATGCCCAAGGTCAAACTCCGGCCATAGATATTTCTTTGTCTGTTTCCAGAGTCGGCAGGCAAACCCAAAACAAAGTCAGCAACTTATTATCCACCAGAGTCAGGCAAATTTTATCCGCCGCCGCGGATCTGGAAACAATCTCCAGATTCTCCTCTGAACTTCCACCGGAAACACAACTTATTTTAAGAAGAAAGGATCAATTTATGGAACTACTAAAACAAGACCCCTTGACTATGCTGTCAAAAGAGGTCCAGCTGATACTTTTGGCCCTACCTTTTACCACCTTTTTTAAAGATAAAACCAGGAGTTTCATAGAAAAGAATAAACGGGTAATTATTGATGCTTTTCAGAATAATCCCCAACTTGCACCGGTTATCAGATCTGTGAATAAATTAAATAATGAGGAAGAGTTAATTAAAATTTTAGAAAGTATCGGAGGAATACTTTCTAAAATTTGTCAAACACCTTAACTTATGATTATTAAAGAAATCGATGCGGCGCTGGACGAAGGGCAATCTCTAAAAGTGATCGCCCAAGCTTATTCAGAGATCGCAAACCTGAAAATCAGAAGAATCCGGGCAAACGTTGAAAGAAACAGGATATTTTTTGATGAAATATTAAAAGTCTACGAGACTGTCAAAGGTTTAGCAATTAAAAAGAAGGCTGTTGTAGTAAAACCGAAAAAAAGACTATGTATATTGCTCACATCAAACCTCCGGTTTTATGGTTCTATTAACACGGCTTTGGTAAATTACTTTGTCGGATCAACACGGGAGCTTACGGATGTAGATAAAGTCATCGTCGGCAAGGACGGCATTAATTATTTCAAGGCCACCAAACTGCTCCCAAAATACCAAGAAATCCTTTTAAAAGAAGATATGCCTACGAACAAAGAGCTGGTAAACCTTGCGAACTTAAGCTCGCAATACAATCAGGTTCTGGTATTCCATTCAAAACTGAAAAGCCTGCTGGTGCAAATTGCCACTTTTACAGACGTCACCGCCACTTCCCTATTTAAGAGAGACCCTTATATTAAATACCCACAATCCGAAGAGGCAAAAAGCGGTATGCGCTTCATTTTTGAACCGGAATTACCCAAAATTCTTAGTTTTTTTGACAGCCAGATATTAACTCTGCTTCTTGAGCAAACTTTTCTGGAATCGGAACTATCCCGTACTGCTTCCCGCTTCATTGCTATGGATACTGCCGAATCCGAAGCTAATAAATTTATCAAGGACTATCAAAAATTGAAGGCGCTTGCTAAAAAGAGCGCTGACAATAATACAATTCTGGAAAATTTTGCCACTATGATGGCAGTCAGGAGCAAAATGGTATGAACCAAGTCCAAGGAATAATTACCGCTGTTAAAGGTCAAATTGCCGTTGTTGAAATCGAGGGAGATTTCTTCCCCGAGCATGCCGAAATATTAATTTCGCCGAAAGATCCTCAAGTGGTTTTGGAAGTTTTCTCACAGTCGCAAACTCATGTTTCAACCCAAATATTGAGTAGTCCTGATAAATTATTTAGAAGTATGCAGGTAATTGGCACTGGTTCGGATTTAAAAGTTCCTGTTGGCCCTCCTGTTTTAGGCCGCGTCATCGACTTATTCGGCAACCCCAAAGATAACGCAGGACCGATCGTTTCAGACAAAAAAACATCAATTTACTCCAAAACACCTTCTTTAAATATTGTGAAAAGCAGCTACCAAATTCTGGAAACAGGCATAAAAGCTATAGATTTCCTGACGCCCATGCAACTGGGCAGTAAAACGGGTTTTATCGGGGGTGCCGGAGTGGGAAAAACTATACTTTTAACCGAACTTATGCATAATATCACCCTTCGGCAAACTCAGGGCAAGCCGGCTCAAAATGTTTATTCAGTATTTGCAGGCGTTGGCGAGAGAATCCGCGAAGGCCAAGAACTACATCAGCGATTAAAAGAATCGGGGGTTTTAGCAAAAACCGTGCTTGTTTTGGGACAGATGAATGAAAATGCGGCTGTGCGTATGCGGGTGGCCCTGGCCGGTGCTGCCCAAGCGGAATATTTCAGGGATGTGATGAAAAGCAATGTTCTCTTTTTCATAGATAATATGTTCAGATTTGTCCAGGCAGGAGCAGAGGTAGCAACGCTTTTGGGTACAATACCTTCTGAGCAAGCCTATCAAGCCACACTTCAAACGGAAATAAGCACTTTAGAAGACAGACTAATCCCAACCGAAAGTGGCACTATCACCTCTTTTCAAAATGTGTATGTTCCAGCCGATGAAATGACTGATGCGGGAGTCACAGCAGTCATGTCATTTTTAGATACCGCCATAGTATTGTCACGCTCTGTTGCCCAAAAAGGCATTTATCCTCCAATTGATCTTTTTCAATCCTCTTCTTCAACCTTATCAAAAGCCTTTTTAGGCGAACTCCATTTTAAAACCTTAACAGAATTTCAAAAATTATTGGAAAACTATAACAAACTATCACATATTGTAGCAATCGTGGGCGAGGAAGAATTATCTGCCGAAAACAAAATACTTTATAATCGGACCAAGAAGATTATAAATTACTTAACACAACCATTCTTTATGACAGAAAGGCAAACCGGCAAAAAAGGGGTGTATGTCCCTAAAGATACTGCTGTAAACGATATCGTACTAATACTTTCTGGAAAGTTAGATAACATCCCGGCAGATAAATTTATGTATATTGGATCTTTAAAAGAGGCTAAGATCGCATGAATCAAACCTTACATGTTAGAATCATCTCCCCTCAACAGCTTATTTTAGATACCCAAGCGCAGTCAGTAAGCTCAAAAAATTTACAAGGGAATTTTGATATCCTGCCTCAACATGCCAATTTCATCACCTTAATCGAAAATTCCCCTATTGTAGTAAGGGTACAAGCACAAAAACCCTTGGTTTTTAAATTTCCTTTGGCAATAATTCTAAACAGGGAAAATAATGTGAGCATTTATACCTATATCCAACCTAAAAGCGGTTGATCCAGTTTGTTATCTTCTCCTTTTCTAATATTTATTTGATATTACATTAATAATAACTCTTGACAAACCTATGTAAATCTATGTACGATGGATTAAGAATCTATGCATGATAGCTAGATTTGCATAGATTCGAGCAGACGGACAAGTTTAAATGAATAAAAACTTGTCCAAAAACTACCTCAAAATCGGTCAAGCCGCCAAAACATTAGGTGTTTCCATTGATACTCTAAGGAGATGGGAAAAGACAGGAAAGATATCCCCCATTAGAACCCCTGGCGGAACAAGACTTTATCCTGTATCCCATCTGAAAAAAGTTAACCCTTCCGCCGGTTGGCAGATTGAAGATCTCCAAATTAAAAGTTTAACTACAGGAGAGCTGCTCAACAGAGTCCGGAAAGACTCAGAAAAACTCAGCGAATCAGATAATCAGACTTTCGGATATTCTGATATATCTGATTTTTCTGCTACACCGAGTCCTTCCGAAAAGAAAAAGCTTTCTTTCGTTACCAAATTCCTAATCTCAACTGCTGTTTTATCCATCATCACCCTTCTCTTTACCTCCTGGATCACAGCTTCTTATTTAACCAACCCCAAAGAAACCCAACAGTTTTTCAAAAACAACATCGCTTCCGGCCTTTTATCCCCCTTCCACCTATTAGCCGAAGAGGCCGTTATGGTAATCTCTCCCGGAAAAGCCAAAGAGCTGGGTTTCATTCAACCAGAAGAACCTCCCCCCTTGTCTACCAACTACCAGCTACAAGCTACCAATCCTAATATCCTCGCCGTCACGGCGAGTCCTCGGTTTTTAGAGGTTAACTCCGATACCCAAATCAATGGCTCGCTTTTTGTGCGGGACGCTATCAATGGGTTGTCTTTGGAAGCTACTCCTTCTGCCGGAACCATTGATTTAGTTTCAGGAGACACCACTTTGTCTATAACAAATTCAACCACACTGGATCAAGATGTATCAACTGTCTCTTCTCCTACCTTCAACACATTAAACCTTTCGGCTGCAAGCAATCAACTGGTTTTTCAATCCGGAGGCCCGACAGGCACCCTAACCTGGACCCCAACAGCCGCCCGGATCATTACCTTGCCCGATGCTACAACTACGCTTGTTGGAATCGACACAGCCCAGACTTTAACCAATAAAACAATATCGGGTTCTTCAAATACTCTTTCCAATATCCCCAACTCTGCTTTAACCAACAGCAAAGTGACGGTTACTGCCGGTACCAACCTTACTGGCGGCGGAGATATCACTTTGGGCAGTTCGATCACTTTATCTTTAGAATCTTCTCCTGTTATTTCCGGCGTACTAAA
>JAHIUE010000097.1 GCA_018817205.1 Patescibacteria group bacterium
AATTTACAAAAGAAGCAGGTAAGAAAAAACAGGTTTTTTCCCATTTGGCGGAAGAAGTTGAAGAAGCATTGCTTTCCGAAGTTTCCAAAATTATCAAGGAGAAAGTTGAGAAGGCTTTATTTGATAATGAACATCCCTGGCATGAGGCAACCGGTGATCAGATTAAAAAGGATTTGACTCTTCAGTATGCGGAAACTCTAACACCGCAAATTATTTCCGGAATTTTTGATAAAGTTGCCAAGGAGATTTTGCATGAAACGGTTTTAGAAAAGGACAAAAGGGTCGACGGTAGGAGTATGGATGAAATCAGACCGATCGAGATGGAAATTGGAATTTTACCCAGAACCCATGGCAGCGCCCTTTTCCAAAGGGGAGATACACAGATTTTATCTGTGGTAACTTTGGGAGCACCTTCCTTGGAACAGACTTTGGATGGTATGGAAGGCGAGAGGCAAAAAAGGTTTATGCATCATTACAACATGGGTATTAATCCTTTTGCGGTGGGAGAGGTAAAAAGGCTGGGTCCGCCTACAAGGCGAGATATCGGACACGGGTCTTTGGCAGAAAAAGCGTTTAAATACCAGATTCCGGCAGAGGATAAGTTTCCTTATGCCATAAGAGTTGTTTCAGAAGTGATGGCGGCCAATGCCTCCACTTCCATGGCAGCGATTTGTGCCACAAACCTGGCTCTTTTAAATGCCGGCGTATCTCTCTCTGAATCTGTTGCCGGTATTGCATTAGGATTATTTTCAAATGATAAGAAATTTCAGGTAGTTACTGATATGAGGGCGGTGGAGGATTTTTACGGGGAAATGGATTTTAAGGTGGCAGGGACTAAAAACGGGGTGACTGCCATACAAATGGATACCAAGCTTGAAGGGCTTTCTTTTGACATTATTAAACAAGCGCTTGAAATGGGTAAGCTAGCAAGACTTAAGATTTTGGAAGAGATGAACCAAATTGTGCCTGCGGCAGGACCTTTATCCCCCCATGCGCCCAGAGTGGAGATGCTGCACATCAAACCGGAAGAAATAGGTTTACTTATTGGACCCGGGGGTAAGAATATCAATGCCATTATTGCCAAAACAGGCGCTCAAATTGACATAGAAGATGATGGGACGGTTATGGTTTCAGGGACGGATTCATCCGGCGTAGATAAGGCAATTGAGGCTGTACAGGGTATGTTTAAAACTTTTAATGTGGGGGATGAATTGACTGGTAAAGTGGTCAGACTTGCTCCTTTCGGGGCTTTTGTGGAAATTGCCCCCGGCAAAGATGGGCTGGTTCATATTTCTCAAATGGCTTCCGGGCATGTTGAGCGTCCGGAGGATGTGGTTTCCGAAGGACAGGAAGTAAAAGTCAGAGTGACGGATGTTGGTCCTGACGGCAAGATTGGTTTATCCATGCTTTTTGGTGCGGATATTAAACCTGAATCTGAAGGAAGGCCACGTTCCGGTGGAGGATTTAGACCACGGCCTTCTTTTGGCGATAGACCAAGACCTTCGTTCGGAAGTAGACCACGGCCTTCTTTTGGCGGAGAAAGACGAAGTAGCGGATTTAACAGAAGCAGACCAGGTGGGCGTCCTAGCTTTGATAGGAACCGTGGCGGCGGAGACCGAGGCGGTAGAGGCGGTTTTAACCGCTAAGTGATAGAATATTTGTGATGGAACAATCTGCCCAAGCGACAATTCAAGAATTAAAAATCAAAGTCCAACAGGCTAATTTACCTCCCGAGATTTCTGAAAAGCTTTTAAATTTATTGCTTTCACCTGGCAGTGGAGCAGAGCTTTCCGGCCTTATAACTTATATAAATTTTGTAATTTCTTTGCCTTTTTCCAAATTATCCCAGGATATCTTGGATATAAATAGGGCAAAGCAGATCTTAGACAAAAACCATCATGGTCTGCAATCCGTCAAGAGTAGAATTTTAGAATATCTCTCGGTATTAATTTTGCATAAACAGAAAGGCGAGGCAAACAGTTTCCATGCACCCATACTGGCTTTTATCGGTTTGGTGGGAACAGGCAAGACTTCCCTTGCATATTCTATTGCCGAAAGTCTGGGAAGATCCCTTATAAGAATTCCTTTTGGGGGGCTAGGGGATCCCGTTTCTCTTAGGGGACAATCGCGCCTTAGGCCTGATGCCGAACCGGGTCAAATTATCAAGGCCGTAAGATCTATCAAAGTCAGCAATCCTGTTATACTACTAGATGAAATAGACAGAGTGGCAATGGAACATAGGGTTGATATCATGGGGGTGTTGGTGGAACTGCTTGATCCTGCCCAGAACCAGGCATTTCTAGATCATTATTTGGATTTTCCCTATGATTTGTCGCAAGTTTTATTTATTGCTACAGCCAATAATACCGGCAATATTGCCACCGCGGTTTTAGACAGATTGGAACCAATTCAAATGCCTTCCTATTCTGATGAGGAAAAGCTTATTATAGGTAAAGATTATCTTTTACCAAAAGCAATTGATGAGGCAGGGCTTGATAAAAATATTTTAAGTATTGATGAGGCTTGCTGGCCACAGATCCTTAGACCATTGGGTTTTGACTCGGGGATCAGGTCGCTTCACAGGTCTTTGCAGGCAATGTGCCGAAAAATTGCCATGAAAAAAGTGTCGGGCGAAGTAGGACCGTTTAAAATAACTGGTGAGAATTTAGGAGAATATTTGTCAGTATGAAAACATTTAAACCAAAGTTTATACCACAACTGAATAGTAGCCAAGTACTCAAAATTATTCCATTAGGTGGTATTGGTGATGTGACCAAAAATATGTACGTGTATGAATACGGCGATGACATTATTATTGTTGACTGCGGTGTAGGTTTCCCTAATGAGGCTATGCCTGGGGTGGATTTGGTAATTCCTGATATTTCATATCTGCGGGACAAACTGGATAAAGTCAGAGGTATTCTTATTACCCACGGGCACGAAGACCATATCGGCGGTTTACCTTACATCTGGCCAGAGATCCAGGCACCGGTTTATACCCAGAGACTCACGGCCGGTTTTATCCGGGCCAAATTTACCGAACACAACTTGCCCAAAAATAAAATTATTGAGGTCAAAATTGACCAGCATTTGGATCTGGGCAATTTCAGGATTTCTTTTTACCAGGTATCCCACTCTGTCCCGGATTCAACAGGTATTGTAATCAGGACTCCTGAAGGTTTAATCCTTCACCAGGCTGATTTTAAGATTGACTGGACTCCGGTTTCCGGCCAGACGACTGATGTAGGCAAAGTTGCCCAGCTTGGGTATGAAGGAGTAAAGCTGCTACTCATTGATTGTTTGAGAGTGGAAAAACCCGGTTTTAACAAGTCGGAAAAATCAATTGAAGAATCTTTTGAGCAAGCATGTCTTGATACTTCAGGCAAGCTTTTGATTACCATGACTTCATCGAATGTTTCCCGGATGCAACAAGCAATTAATGTGGCTCAGAAGTTAGGTCGGAAAGTGGCAGTAGTAGGGCGTTCCTTTGAAAACAATTTTCAAGTGTCCCGGGATTTGGGGTATTTAAAAGTTCCGCAAGGTATAATGATCGCACCTGATGCAATTTCTTCATTTGCCCCAAATAAACTTCTTATCCTGATTGCCGGTGCCCAAGGGCAGTCTGATTCATCTCTTGTCAGAGTTGCCAACGAAGAGCACAAACTCCTTAAGCTTAAAGAAGAAGACAGCGTGGTGTTTTCCGCCGACCCGATCCCTTCTACGGAATCTGCGCAAAATGCGTTGATTGACTCTTTGTCGCGGCTTGGGGTGAATGTTTATTATTCGGGAGTGATGTCTGACCTGCATGTTTCAGGCCATGCCGCACGTGAGGAACTCCGGTTAATGATTAATTTGATCAAACCTAAATTTCTGTTTCCGATTGGAGGAACTTTCCGGCAGATGAAGGCTTTTTCCAAAATGTGCGCTGGTATGGGTTATGAAGCTAGACAAATTCTTAATGTCGAAGACGGGGATATACTGGAGCTAAAAGATGACAGAATTAAATTGGCCGGTAGAGTTGATGTGCAAAATGTCTATGTGGACGGACTTGGTATTGGCGACATAGGTCATGTGGTTTTACGGGATAGGCAAAAGATGAGCGAAGAAGGGGTAGTGGTTGTTGTGGTATCGGTTGACCAGCATACGGGAGCGCCTGTTTCCGAAATAGATATTGTCTCCCGAGGTTTTGTTTTTGAGGAAATGGCAAAAGATCTTCTGGAAGATGCAAGGGCAGTAGTGTCCGAAACTCTTAAAAAACATACACACAAAAATGCTGACTGGCGGTTTATCAGAAAAATGATCGAAGATGCTCTGGAGAAATTTTTATATCAGGCAACCGAAAGGAGGCCAATGATATTACCCATGGTGATAGAGGTTTAAGATCCCATAGTATAATATGTTATAATTAATAATATATGGCAAGAAGAAGATCAATTTATAAGTTACCGAAGATTAAACTGCGACACAGAACTATAACTGCCGTTGGTACGTTGGTAGCCTTCAGTTTGGCAACCCTATCGACAGTTGCATTGCTCACACATTCTCAGGCTCTTATCTTTTGGAAAGATTTCTTGGGCGAATATATGGGATTTGCCAAGGTAGTGGCTCCAATCATATTTTTGCTATGTGGATTGGTTTTAACCAAAGCAAGATGGAAAATAGCGCAAACTAATGTACTCTTGGGATTTGTATTGATAATTCTCTCTGCAACTTCCTTGATAGCAGCAGTGAAGCTGGAAAAAGGTGGGTTAATTGGCCAAACTTTATGGACGGAATTGTCCTCTTTTGTGACGCCGCTCGGGGCCTTGGCTCTTCTGGTACTGGTTTTCTTGATTGGTTTGGTTGTTCTATTTAATACTTCGCTCCAGCGCATTTTTGCAATTTTTGTTTGGTTTTTTAATATCCTGCGGGCAGTGTATAAAACAATTTTTCTAAGACCTAGAACTTTCGAGGCGAAACATATCCCAATTAAAGTTTCCGGAGTAGATGAGCGTCCGTCTCCCAAATCTTCGCTCCCTCTTCGTAAAGAATCGATCATTGCAGATGTTTTGGTACAAAATGTGGCCGGACAGAGTAATATTTGGAAATACCCGCACCTTTCACTTCTTTCTGACAAAGTAGGGACAGCCGCAGATAGAGGTGATGTTAAAAGAAACGCCAGTATTATTGAAAAGACTTTGGATTCTTTCGGAATACAGGCAGATGTGGCAGAGGTAAATGGCGGCCCGGCAGTTACCCAATACGCCTTGAAAATTTCAGCAGGGACTAAGATTTCCAAGATCGCCAACCTGCAGCATGATTTAGCGTTGGCTTTGGCAACTCCTACAGGTACTGTTCGGATTGAGGCTCCTATTCCGGGAAAATCTTTAGTAGGCATAGAAGTGCCTAATCGTTCTCTGGAAATAGTCGGACTGAAAAATATCCTATCCTCTGAAGAAATGGCCCGTCATAAATCCAAACTGACAGTGGTATTGGGACGGGATACATCTTCAAAACCGGTAGTGGTAGATGTGGATAAGATGCCGCATGTTTTGATTGCCGGGACAACCGGCTCAGGTAAATCAGTTTTGATAAATGCAGTTATCGCCTCACTTTTGTTTAGAAACTCGCCCGATGAGTTAAAATTGATTTTAATTGATCCTAAAAGGGTGGAGTTGACTAATTTTAACAATATCCCTCATCTTTTGACACCGGTTATTACCGAGCCTGAAAAGATTTTATCTTCTTTAAAATGGGCCATGGCCGAGATGGATAGACGCTATAAATTATTCCAATCCGTAGGGGTTAGGAATATTGCCGGCTATAATGAGATGTCTGGTTTTCAGGCTCTTCCTTATATTGTTATTATTGTTGATGAACTTTCTGATCTGATGATGTTTGCCCCCGTAGAGATCGAAGATGCCATAACCAGAATTGCCCAACTAGCGAGGGCTACCGGAATCCATCTGGTAGTGGCAACACAGCGGCCTTCTGTTGATGTTATCACAGGACTTATTAAAGCCAATATCCCCTGTAGGATCGCTTTTAATGTTTCTTCCATGGTTGACTCGCGGGTTATTCTGGACGGACCCGGAGCGGAAAAACTGCTTGGAAGAGGAGACATGTTGTTTTTGCCTCCTGATGCATCAAAACCGATGCGTATACAGGGAGTATTTGTGCAGGATGATGAGATTAATAATTTAATTAAATACTTAAAATCCACAGGGATTGCCCCGCAGTATACTCAAGAAGTAACGGAGATGCCTTTGGGCAGGATGGGCGGAAGAGATACAGGAGAAAGAGATGAACTGTTCGAGGAGGCGGTCAGAACTATCTGTCAATATGACAGAGCTTCGGCATCGCTGCTTCAGCGAAGATTAAAAGTAGGATATGCCCGGGCAGCCAGAATTTTGGATGAATTGGAGGTAGCGGGAATTGTAGGTCCGGGAGATGGTAGCAAGCCCCGGGATGTACTGGTCCGGAATGCCGATGAATACTTCGCCACTCAACAACAAAGCACAAATTCTTAAAAGCAGCCATGAGTTGCTCTATTTAACAGATCTTGCTTTGGATAAATGATTGAGACTAAATCTTTGTGGTAATGGGGGCGGAAGAGCTTGCGCTATAGTATATTTTGTTACTCCCAAATTGCCCCGATGGACCCTAATAGGAAAATCAGTCGGTAAACATAATAACGGGACGTCGCCTCTTCTCATAGAGAATAAAGCTTGACTATTGATAGCTAACTCTGGTGTATATTTTGTATTGTTATATAACATAGCTTCAATAAAGCTAGATCCATATTTTGCAACATAAGATTTTTCGCCTCTTGGGTATAAAAAATATGCTTGAGTAAAAGTCCAATTATCCTCGGTGTAGAAATCTATTCCTTCTAGCGGATATAAACCTATGCAATTGCCAATTTCTAAATCCAAATCATCTCTCGCGCAGACTAATTTTTTTTCGTCTCTGGCTAAGGATTTTTGGAGTTTTACTATCGGGGATTCGATCCATCTCGCTCTATAGTATAGTTCTGCTATCCTGTTTGCTATTCTATCTATTAAGCTTTTGTTTGGTTTAACTTTTTCTCGGATTAATAATTCTGTTGAACTTTTTGATTGTTCTAATTTTTCTAATTTTGCAAAAAGCGCTTCAATATCAGCCATAAGCGGAGATTATAACAAAATATCCTTAACTTTTTTCTTTTTGGTACAATTGAGCAGTGAAAGCGCAAATAATTGATTTGTTAAAAAAAGGCAAAGTTGGGGTGATGCCCACGGATACAATTTACGGAATTGTCGGATCGGCATTAAATCCCGACACTGTTGAAAATATTTATTTACTCCGCAAAAGAACTCCTGATAAGCCGATGATCATTTTAATTTCTTCCTTGAGTGACTTGAAAAAATTTGATATTGATTTAACAAAAGCCCAGACTGAAATTCTGCAAAAAATTTGGCCTAATCCGGTCAGTGTAGTTTTACCTTGTCCTTATGAAAAATTTACCTATCTTCACAGGGGCAAAAAGAGTCTGGCTTTCAGGATGCCGAAAGATGAAAGACTTTTAGAGATTTTAAAAAATACAGGGCCATTGGTAGCACCCAGCGCAAATTTAGGAAATAAAAAACCTGCCAAGACTTTGGAGGAGGCAAAGAAATATTTTGGAGATAAAGTATCTTTTTGTATTGACGGGGGAAAATTACAGGCAAAACCTTCAACCATTGTCCGGTTATATAAAGACGGCAGCAAGATAGTTTTAAGGAAGGGTAGTTTCAAGGTATAATTGCCGGTAGTATGAGAACCGTCGGACAAGTTTTAAAAGAAGAACGGGAAAAAAAATTCTATACTCTGGATGAGATAGAAAAAGCCACCAAGATAAGAAGAGAAATACTTGAGGCTTTGGAGGCAGGTCAATACTCCAGACTTCCCCCTCCGACTTTTGTACAGGGTTTTATTAAAAATTACGGCAAATTTTTAAAACTGGACCCGGAAAAACTTTTGGCAATTTTCAGAAGGGAATTTTCCGAAAAAGTGCACCCGCCCAGGATTCTGGATTCTTTTTCAAACCCTGTTAATAATAAAAGATTCAGATTAACTCCTGCAAAGGCTTTGGGGAGTTTGGTTGTTGGACTGGTTATTATTTTTACTTTTTACCTTTGGTTTGAATACCGTTTTTTAACTGCCGGCCCTTTTCTGGAAGTGAAGGAACCGGCAGATCAGCTAAGCACAGACTCCCCGATAGTTTTAGTAATCGGCAGGATTGATCCAGAGGCAAAGGTAAGCATTAACAATCAAGAGATTGGAGTTGACTTGGCGGGAAATTTTTCTCAAGAAATTAAACTTTCAGATAATGTCAATAGCATTGAAATTAGCGCAGTATCGAAAACAGGTAACTCTACTAAAGTTACGAGAACTGTATTTTTGAAGCGCTAAATTGTGGTATATTAAAACCCATGGATTTTTTAGAAATAGCTTTAATATTTTTGATATTGCTATTATCTATTTTTTTAGGTATAGCCGGAATACAGGTGTTTTTTATTTTACGTGATTTAAAAAAAGCACTTGGAAAACTGGATGCTGTTTTGCAAGCCGGCGAAAATATAGCCGAGGATACGGAAAAACCAGCCGAAACTGTGGGAGCAAAGGTTGCCAAAGCACTGGAGAAAGTTATCAAAAGAAACCCCAAATCAAAAAGGTTCTACAAGAAGGTGCTTTGAGATATAATAAACTTCATGACCTCTCAAGAGCTTAGAAAAAAATTCTTGGATTTTTTTGAAAAAAATAATCATGCCATTATTCCTTCCGCATCTTTAATACCTTCAGGAGAAGAGCAATTGGAGGGTAAAGAAAAAGTGTTATTTACCAGTGCAGGAATGCAGCCATTAATCCCCTATTTATTAGGGAAGTCTCATCCCGAAGGTAAAAGATTGGCTAATGTGCAAAAGTGTTTAAGGACAGATGATATTGACCAGGTTGGTGATGCGGTTCATCATACCTTTTTTGAAATGCTGGGTAACTGGTCTTTGGGGGATTACTGGAAAGACGAGGCCATAAGATTATCATTTGAGTTTTTGACAAAAGAGCTGGAGATTCCCATAGAAAAACTGGCAGTAAGTGTTTTTGCAGGAGATAAAGATGCGCCTCGCGATGAAGAATCGGCTAAAACTTGGAAAGGTTTAGGAATTCCGGAAGACAGAATTTTTTATTTTGGCAAAGATCATAACTGGTGGCCGACAGGTGAAAAATCCGGCCTTTGCGGTCCGGATACGGAAATGTTTTATTGGATAAGTGAAGGTAAGCCGGAAGGAAAGCCTAACGAAGATCCGAGATGGGTGGAGTTTTGGAATGATGTTTTTATACAATTTAACAGGAAAGAAGATGGAACTTTAGAGGATTTGCCACAGAAAAATGTAGATACAGGAATGGGCTTAGAAAGGATCCTGGCTGTTTTAAATGGTAAAGATAGTGATTACGAGACTGATTTGTTTGAGCCGATTATTGCTGAAATAAGAAAATCTAAAAATAATTACTCTAAAAGATCC
>JAHIUE010000098.1 GCA_018817205.1 Patescibacteria group bacterium
ATTTTTTAAATCCATAGGATGAAGTTTTTTATCCGCATAATCTTTTTCCAGATCCGCATAATTGGTATAAGTTATATCTCCCCCGAATTTTGAATCCCTCTTAATTTCCAATTTAGAATTTTCCTCATAAAAAATTAAATACTTGCTCCAGTCCAAGATCGGGTTATAGTCTACTTCCCCTTCCGGGCAAAAGGCATTGCTAACTTTTCTTTTAATATCCTCCGGGCTATCGGTAATAAATACGGCGCTGTCGGGTTTAGACTTGCTCATTTTCATATCCGCTTTATTAGGGGGAAAGACATCCGGTTTGGAAAGTCCCAGAATTAAATGATGATGAATTGTCACCGGTTTCGGCTCACTTAAATTCTTGGCTGCTTCTCTTGCCACCACATGTACGTTTCTCTGATCTGTTCCGGCGTGAGCAATATTTATTCCCATTTGGAAAATATCCGCAGCCTGCATGGCGGGATAAAAAAGGGTGGCTACCTCGGAGGAGTCTCCTGCCAGTCTTCCCATGATGTCGGTAGAGCGTATCATCCGTGAAATTGTTGTTGCTTTGGCAACGGCAATGACTTTTGGCCAATAGGATTTATCGTAAAGCTCGCTCCCCAAAATAAATTTTAGATCCCCGGAATCTCCGCCAACACAAATATAAGCAGCTTTCATTGCTTCCTTAAAATAATCACGGGCGATTTTGGTAGCTGTTTTCAGTTTGCCGTCCAGTTTGTTATTTATCCATGAATGCCAGTCTGCCAGAAAAATGGTTGTTTCAACCCCTGCATCATGTACTTCTTTTACTTTTTGCATGACTGCCAAACCCTGACCCAAATGTACCTGGCCGGAGATCTCAAAACCGATATAATGTTTTAGCGGTTTTCCAGATTCAATTAGAGTTTTTAATTCTTCTTCGGTTAGAGTTTCTTCCAGATTGCGGGTAATCAACTTAAATTTTTCATCTGCTGTCATAATTAGATTATACACTACCTTCTATTGTGGTAATATTTAGCATAATATTATAAATCATGAAAACATTAAATAATTTATCAAGCGTTCTTATTGCCGCATACGATAAGGATTCCATTCCCAATCATGACAAGACTATTTCCGTTAACCCCGTGGTTGCCGAACTTGCCACC
Organism: Patescibacteria group bacterium; assembly: GCA_018817205.1. GTDB lineage: Bacteria > Patescibacteriota > Microgenomatia > Daviesbacterales > UBA10151 > UBA10151. The sequence goes on from JAHIUE010000098.1 coordinate 1,137, forward strand.
TGGTATGAGAAATTCCGTACAGCCATGGATTACCGTGAGGATGAAGTAATCTTGCGTTCTACTATTGAAAGAATCCTCAAAAGAAGGCTAATTTTAGGAGGTAATGGTCAAAGCGTGGCCACGCCGCTTATCCGCGAACTTCTCTGGGCGCGTTATTTTCCCGATTCGACCATTGCCGAGTTTCAAGTAAGTAAAGTGGCAAAGGCAATAGATTTATATCTTGAGCTTGAAGATAGAATAAATAAAAAACATGCCATAAATAAAGGCTTAGTTGGTGAATGGATGCTGCATCTTTTATCTTCCGAGATCGAACACATTCTCGTACCTAATGATCCAAAAGATATGATGAGCAATTTCATGTTTGGGATTTTCAAAGAGAGGATAATTATTTTGGATGATAGCGACCAAACACGCGACATCCAGGTGTTTATTGCCATCAGGCGCGCTTTTGCCAATGATGATCCGGCATTTTTGCGCTATCATTTGTTTAAGCAATATTTCGGTTCTCCATCGGAGGATAATCTGGAAAAGATTGCGGATAATTTTCCTCATTGCCATAAAGAGATAGAAAAACAATTTAAGCACCCTGCCAAAGATAAAATCTATTCCTATATAAAAAACCAGACAATCCCCTTTTTAATTTTAAATGATGTTTTAAGGAAACACCGCGGTAAAGTCTCTTCCCTTATTTCGGATGAAGAGTTTTTATCCTCCGAGATTCTTTCGGCATGCAGTGTGCGTTATAAGGCTATAAACACCAAAGTTAAAAGAGCGATAATTCGAAGTGTAATATTCATATTTTTTACCAAAGCCCTTTTTGCTTTGTTTGTGGAGGGTACCTTTGAGAGGTTTTTGTACGGGCAGATAATCTGGCCCTCCATTGTTTTAAATACCCTAACTCCGCCGGTGTTGATGGTTATGGTAGGATTACTGATCCAAACGCCCAGCCGCGACAATTCGTTTAAAATCTTAAAGAAAATCAATACTATTTTGTATGATGATTCACCGGATTTGGATACTCCCCTTCTGGTTAAGAAAAGAGGCGGCAAGACCGGGCCGGTGCTTTGGAGTATATTTATTTTGCTTTGGTTGATAACTTTTGCCTTAAGTTTGGGGGCGGTGGTGTTTATTTTGAGCAAACTGGGGATGAATCCCTTATCTCAAGGCGTGTTTATCTTTTTCCTGGCAATAGTTTCTTTTATATCATTTCGGATAAACAGGACAGCACATATGTATATTGTAAAAGATAAAAAAGATAACTTCGGCTCTTTAATTTTTGACTTTTTCTTTTTGCCTTTTATTCAAATAGGAAGAAGATTGACAATGACTATTACCCAGCTGAATATTATCCTTTTTATATTTGATTTTATTATTGAAACCCCGTTTAAAGGCATTTTTGCCTTCTTTGAACAATGGTTTTCCTTCCTCCGCACCCAGCGCGAAAAACTAGACTAAATATGGTCTTAATTCCCTTGAACGGGTAGGATGACGCAATTTTCTTAGAGCTTTCTTTTCAATCTGGCGGATTCGCTCACGGGTAACATGAAGTTCTCTCCCAATCTCTTCCAGTGTACGTTGTCTTCTGTCTCCTAAGCCGAATCTTAGTGTTAATACTAATTGTTCCTTCTCTGAGAGACAAGCCATCGTCTTTCGAATCATCTCTCCAAGCTCATTATGGTTTATTTGCTCTTCCAAAGTGGGTGTTCCGGTATCCTCCAGTATATCTCCAAGAGGATCTCCGTCCTCAATGCATGGTTTATTTAAAGAAACAGGTTGCGTGAGATTACGATAAGCTGATAATTGATCTTTAATTACAGGATCTGGTTCACTGCCTTCCTGTGTTGAACGATCTAGCTCTCGTTTTCCCCTGATCACTTCTTCTTGCCAATGAACAGGGATACGAATTAATAAACTTTCATTCATTTCTCCCCGTTTCATAAGCTGCTTTAGACACCAAACAGCATAAGTGGAAAATTTAAATCCCAAGCGAAAATCATATCTTGCTGCTGCTTGCATTAGTCCATCTTCTGCCCAGGCTTGAAGATCTACATAAGGAAGCCCGGTATTTTTAGCTTGTTTCTTAGCCCGTGATACCGCTAGTTTTAAATTACCCTCGGATAATCTTTTCCAGGCTAACTCCCCTGCTCTCGCAAGCTCTATTTGACGATCGATCAAAGGTTGTATTTGATTATCATTTGATAACTTACCTTTAAGCCATATACTGTGTTTTCTGGTAATTCTCATTAATTCTCTATCTTTCTGACGTCTATATTCCTTTTTATATTCATTCCTCACTAGGCTATCTCTGCTCTGGTTAATACCGGAGTTGGATACGGAAAGAAGAAATTTTGCAGGATTTACCTCTAATATATTTTTTATTTGCATTTGTTGATCAGGGTTAGTAAAAGGCGATTGTTTAATTCGAGTTAATGCTCTAAGGGCTAATTTTCCAACAAAAATACGCGCACCTAATTTTCTATTGTCTGCTTGCGGAATAGCTTTATTGGTGATTTCGGTTTTATAAAGTTGTTCGCAAACTACCGGGCCAGTTTTTTCTATACTCATAATTTGGAAAATACAGAATATAATTATAGGTTAGATTAAAACCAATGTCAACCAAAAAACATATTGACTGCTTTTGTCTATCTCTTGTAAAATAATCGATTAAGCTCGATAATTAAATTATGCATGAGATTGTTCTGAAACCGGAAATTTTGGGGTATTTTAAAAGTTTGCCTATTACAAACACTCTTCTTGTTGGCTGGATAACGATAATAGTTTTAGCCCTATTCTCGTTTGTAGCAACCAGAAAAGTCTCCCTTATCCCTTCCGGACTGCAAAATTTATTTGAACTGGTTATAGATTTTGGATACGGTACAGTTGAGGAGCTTTCCGGAGAAAAAAGAGCCAAGGTTTTTTTTCCGATTGTCATGACTTTTTTCCTGTTTATACTGGTTTCAAACTGGATGGGGCTTCTTCCCGGTTTTTCTACAATTACTTTTGAACATCAGCCGCTTCTTAGGTCCATGAATTCGGATTTAAATATGACTTTGGCGCTTGCCTTAATTTCCGCCTTTTTAACACATACTTTTGCCATCCACTACCTTGGAATACTGGATTACCTTAAAAAATGGTTTTCCTTAAACCCGATTTTTTTGTTTGTCGGGTTTATGGAGATAGTTGGAGAATTTACAAAAATAGTATCACTTTCTTTCCGGCTTTTTGGTAATATATTCGCGGGTGAGGTGGCGCTTCTTACAATCGCATCAATTTTTGCCTTTGTCATACCTCTCCCTTTTTATTTCCTGGAGATTATAGTAGGATTTGTACAGGCGGCAGTTTTTATGATGTTAACACTTGTTTTTATGGTGTTATTGTCGCGAAAACATGAGGCCCATTAAAATCATCCAAAGGATGATCGTCCTTTGGACGAGAAAGGAGTAAAAATGGAAAACCTTCCATCGGCGCTGGCTATAGCTCTCGGCTCAATCGGCCCTGGTCTGGCCATCGGTTTTATCGGTATGAAGGCAATGGAGGCAATCGGCAGAAATCCCGATGCCCAGAGCAAAATTTTGCCGGCCATGCTTTTAGGTATGGCTTTTGCCGAAGCTATTGCCATTTATGCTTTGGTGATTGCGTTTACTAAGTAATGGATATTCTAAATCAGTTTGGAGTTCAGCCAATACTTTTGGCCGCACAGGTGGTCAATTTTTTGATACTGCTTTTTATCTTAAAAAGGTTTATGTATAAGCCACTGCTTAAGGTATTGGAAGAGCGCAAAAGGAAAATTGCAGATGGTTTAAAAAACGCGGAGGAAATTGAGAGGAAACTAATAGAAACTAATGAAAAAATGGATTTGATGATTACCAAGGCATCCAGCGAGGCGCAAAAAATCAGGGATGAATCAAGAAAAGAAGCAGCAGTTTTTATAGAGGAGACAAAATCCAAGGGAGAAAAAATCGCGGCAGATATTATTAAAAAGGGAGGAGAGAGCTTAAAGTTGGAAAAGGAAAAGATGGAAGTGGAAATCAGATCCAGCCTTTCCGAACTGGTAATGGTTGCCCTTCAGAAGGTTACCGGCAAAACACTTTCTAAAAAAGACGAAAAAGAGATGATAGAAAAGGAGATCAAGAAGCTTTCTTAAAATTTATGAAAAAGAATAAACAATTACAGCATATGGTAAAAAAATTGGTAAGTATAAGTTTTAAAGACGAAAAAATCGTTGAAAGCCAAGTTGTAAGATCAATTAGGCTGTTAAAATCATTGCCCAAGTCTGAAGCGATACAAGCCTTACAGGAATACTTGAAAGGGATTAAAAGGCAAGAAAGGGAGCATACTTTGGTTATAGAAACCGCTACTCCCCTTTCCTCTAAACAGATTAAAAAGGCCAAAGAAATAATAGAGAAGAAAGTTAGAATATTCAAAGTTAAAGTTTGCATTAATCCCGAAATACTTGGCGGTTTTAAACTTACTGTGGGTGATAACATCTGGGATGGTTCTCTCTTGGGCAGTATTTATCAAATAAAGGAGGTAGTCTCACATGGCGGATCTGGTGAATAAGATCGAAAAAGAAATTAAAGACTTGAAACTCTCTGCCCAAAGGCAAAATAGCGGCATTGTTACCGAGATTGGCGACGGTGTGGCAAAAATAGAAGGACTGTCCGATGTACAGTACTCCGAGTTAATTGATTTTGGTCCTTCGACAGGCTCAGGACGAGTCCAAGGACTCGTTTTGAATTTGGAGCAATACTCTGTTGGGGCCGTTATTTTCGGCGATTTTACAAAAGTAAAAGAAGGAGACAAAGTTAAAACCACAGGGAAAATTCTGCAAGTTCCTGTCGGGGAAGGTTTGGTTGGTCGGGTAGTTGATGCTTTAGGGTTTCCAATTGACGGCAAAGGAGCGATAAAAGCAAAAGACCGCTACCCGGTAGAGAAAATTGCTCCCGGAGTTATTAGCAGACAGAGCGTTAATACGCCTTTGCAGACAGGAATAAAAGCGATTGATGCCATGATTCCAATTGGTAGAGGGCAGAGAGAACTGATCATTGGAGATCGTGGAACCGGAAAAACAACAATTGCCGTAGATACGATTATTAACCAGCATGATGTGATTTGTATTTATGTGGCAATTGGCCAGAAGACTTCCAAGATTGCCCAGCTGGTTGCCAAGCTTGAAAGTTTGGGGGCAATGGAGCACACGATTATAGTGGCCGCATCTGCCGCTGATTCTGTGACTATGCAGTATCTGGCACCATACGCCGGTTGTGCCATGGGAGAATATTTTATGGACCAAGGGAAGGATGCGCTGATTATTTATGATGATTTATCCAAACACGCCTGGGCATACAGGCAAATGTCGCTTTTGCTCCGCCGTCCTTCCGGCCGCGAAGCATATCCCGGGGATGTGTTTTACCTGCATTCAAGATTACTCGAGAGGGCGGCCAAACTTAATAAGGATTTTGGCGGAGGGTCGCTGACTGCTTTGCCGATTATAGAAACTCAAGCCAATGATGTTTCGGCATACATTCCCACCAATGTTATTTCAATTACCGACGGACAAATATATCTGGAGTCGGATTTGTTTTTTGCCGGTTTCAGGCCGGCTTTGAACGTGGGGATTTCCGTTTCCCGGGTAGGCGGAGCGGCTCAGACAAAGGTGATGAAATCCGTTGCCGGAAAATTAAGGCTGGATTTGGCTCAATTTAGGGCTTTGCAGGCTTTTGCCCAGTTTTCCTCGGATTTGGATCCCCAGACACGCGCGCAAATTGAAAAGGGAAAAAGAATCACGGAAATTTTAAAGCAATCTCCTTTCTCTCCTGTGCCGCTTGAAGAACAGGTAATATCGCTTTGGGCAGTAACCAATGGGTATTTGGATGAAATTGAAGTGGAAAAGATCCGCGATTTCGAACAAAAATACATTGCCCATCTGAAACTGCGTGAGAAAAAATTACTTTCCGAAATTGCTTCTAAAAAAGAATTGGATGAAAAAATGCTCAAAGAACTTGAAAAAATAACAAAAGAATTTGTAAAAATATATGGCAAACACTAGAGAGTTAAGAAGAAGAATAAAATCAGTCAAAAGCACTGCCCAGATAACCAAGGCCATGCAAATGGTGGCGGCAACCAAAATGAAGCGGGCCCAATCCCAGGCTTTAAACGGCAGGCCGTACAGCTTTAATTTGGGTTATGCTTTGGGAAAATTATTGCCTTTGGTCGAAGTTGCCTCTCATCCCCTGCTCCGAGGTAATCAGTCAAAAACTTCAGGAGTACTGCTTTTTACCACCGATAAAAGTTTATGCGGAGCTTTAAATACCAATTTATTCAGGTTAATCACATCTTCGGATTTATTATCTTCAAGCCCTAATTTTTATACTGTCGGTAAAAAAGGCAGGAATTTTATAGCCCGCACAGGCGGCAATTTACTGGCTGATTTTGAAAATTCGGATATTGTGTCCTTCCGCCAGGCAGTTCAGCTTAGCAAATTAGTTATGGATTCCTTTTTGAAAGGTGAAATCGGGTCTGCTTATGTAATTTATCCTCACTTTGGTTCGACTTTGCGTCAGGAAGCAGTCAAGGTCAAGCTTTTGCCCATTGAATACTCCGAGTTGGAGGAGGCTGCTCGTGAGGGGGCAAATAACAGTGAATTTATTTTTGAACCGGATTCTGCCGGGCTTTTGGATTATGTCTTAGTCCATTTTGTCCGGATAAAAATTTATCAGTCTTTGCTTGAAACCAAAGCTTCGGAACACTCGGCCAGGATGATGGCTATGCAAAATGCCACGGATAAGGCTTTAGAGCTTGTGGATGATTTAAATCTTACATATAATCAAACCCGTCAGGATTTGATCACCAAAGAATTACTTGAGATTACAACGGCGATGGTAGCAATGGAATAAGCAAAGCTTGCGAGCTAATCGCTCTAAAAATATGAACAAAGGAAAAATTGTACAAATCATAGGGGCAGTTGTAGATGTAGAGTTTGATCCTGATAAACTGCCTGCAATCTACAATGCGTTAATCGTTAATCGTAAATCGTTAATCGTAAATCAAAACGATAAACGACAAACAATAGACGATAAACTAATTCTGGAAACAGAGCAGCATTTGGGAGAAGGGGTGGTGCGCTCTGTTGCCATGGGTCCGACTGACGGGCTCAAACGCGGCACAGAAGTTTATGACACAGGCGCTCCCATTTCCGTGCCGGTTGGGAAAGAAGTTTTGGGCAGGCTTTTTAATGTTTTGGGCGAACCGATTGATAATAAAGGAAAGATTCCCGTCAAGAAAACTTTACCAATCCACCGCTTGGCTCCTACATTTGAGGAGCAATCCACCGCATCCGCGGTGTTCGAAACAGGCATAAAAGTAATTGATCTTATTGCCCCTTTTGTCAAAGGAGGTAAGGTTGGTTTATTCGGAGGAGCGGGAGTTGGCAAAACGATTTTAATCCAGGAACTTATCAGAAACATTGCCACGGAACATGGCGGTTATTCAGTATTTGCCGGAGTTGGCGAGAGGACCCGTGAAGGCAATGATTTGTATCATGAAATGAAAGCTTCAGGGGTGATTAACAAAACAGCCATGGTTTTTGGCCAAATGAATGAACCGCCCGGAGCAAGGTTAAGGGTGGGTTTGGCGGGTCTGACTATGGCGGAGTATTTCCGGGATTCGGAAGGCAAAGATGTGCTTCTTTTTATTGACAATATCTTCAGGTTTTCCCAGGCAGGTAGCGAGGTATCTGCGCTTTTAGGGAGAATTCCCTCGGCAGTTGGTTACCAGCCGACTTTGGCTACGGAAATGGGGGCTTTGCAGGAAAGAATTACTTCTACCAAGAAAGGTTCAATCACTTCTGTCCAGGCAATTTATGTGCCTGCAGACGATATGACTGATCCTGCTCCTGCAGCCACTTTTGCCCATTTGGATTCAACAATTTCTTTGGATCGGGGTTTAACAGAGCAAGGGCTTTATCCTGCGGTTGACTCCCTACTCTCTTCATCCAGGGCGCTAGCTCCGGAAGTTGTAGGTCAGGAGCATTATGATGTGGCAGTAGAAGTACAAAGAGTTTTGCAAAAGTATAAAGACCTGCAGGATATTATTGCCATTTTGGGAATTGAGGAGCTTTCGGATGAGGATAAACTGATGGTGGCCAGAGCCAGAAAGATCCAAAGATTTCTAACCCAGCCGCTTTATGTTGGAGAGGCCTTTACAGGACGGAAAGGAAAATATGTTTCCATTAAAGATACTGTCAAAGGATTTAAAGAGATTTTAGATGGAAAACACGACTCCAAGAGTGAACAAGCATTCTACATGGTCGGAACTATTGAGGAAGTTAAGACTTAAAGTTCATAGTCAATTTGCAGAGTATAAAGATGAAGATTCCGTTCTACTCTTGCTTGATGAAGTCTTCTTCTGTTCAATTTTTCCATACTCTTCTCAAAAATAGGATAAAAATCCATTAATTTTTCTTGCCCGTTACCAATATAAATTCCCATATTGTCAAAAAGATCCGTATCTATAGAGCCTCTAATAAATATCTCTGCAATATCTGGAGGTGGCCACGTAGTCTTTCGGGGTGTTATTTGGCCGCCGAGGGTAAAATCCTCCATGACTATACCTAAAGTTTCTCCATTTTTTCCTAGAAGACGGGCATAACACGCAGGCAATTTTGGTAAATGATGAGGAAGTTTTTTAGCAATAAGCTCCATAACAGCTAACTCATGTGGAATTCGTTGTTGCATTCTGTCCAGATATGGATTCGTATATTCTTTTAGACCTAGATATAACCGTGATCGTAAAAGGGCGGATTCATAGGAACCGATTTGCACAAACCTAATACGTTTGTTTTCATCAATAACTTTTCCTCTTTGAAATTTCAGGCTAGTTCCGACTTCTGCTATTAATTGACTATTTCTTTCAAGGTAAGACATAGAGGTTCGTATTATACCAAATATAATCCGATAGTGATTATCTTATAGATACTCGGAGTTTGCATTTTTGGCAGGAAAATTTCAAGAGGTTATATTTAGGTTTATCTCGCCAAAGGCGGATCAAGGTAAACTTATTTATACAGTTGGCTGTGGGTGCCAAGAAGTTCAAATATAATCGAACTTTTGCTTTCTGAATAAATA
>JAHIUE010000099.1 GCA_018817205.1 Patescibacteria group bacterium
AAATTTACATTACCAATAAAACCCGAAACTGTCAATACCCCAATAAACACCTTGACATTTATAAGTTATAGGGTAAAATACTAATTAATTAGTATATTTAAGCCATGGCTCAAAGAAGTCATGGTTTCCCGCTTAAAAGGAAAACAAACCCGACGATAGCAGCTATTAATGCTTTTAGAGCAAGTTTAGGAGAAGACCCTTTTCAGCCTAAGAAAGTTCTTGTGGATGAGACACCCCGTCCTGCAGGTCGTTCCCGCAGATAATATTTTCGGCTTTTGTTTGGATGATGGTATAATAATTTGTTATGCCGAAGTTTCAGATTGTTTCAGGTTTTAAGCCTACCGGTGACCAACCACAAGCAGTTAACATGCTTGTGGCAGGCCTCAATAACGGCAAAAAACATCAGGTTTTACTTGGTGTAACAGGTTCAGGTAAAACTTTTACCATTGCCAATGTTATCCAAAAAATTCAAAAACCGACTCTGGTTATTTCCCATAATAAAACCCTGGCAGCACAACTTGCCCAGGAATTTAAATCTTTATTTCCCAAAAATAGCGTTGAATATTTTGTGTCTTATTATGACTATTACCAGCCTGAGGCTTATATACCACAATCGGATACTTATATAGAAAAAGAAACTGAGATTAACGAAGAAATCGAAAAACTACGCTTATCTGCGACTACCTCCCTTTTAACCAGAAAAGATGTAATTGTGGTGGCTTCGGTATCGGCAATTTACAACTTGGGCTCTCCCATAGAATATGGTCAGGCTATTTTGGAGCTTAAAGCAGGCACGAGAACTTCTTTTCAGCAGGTTTTAAAAATATTAACCAAGATGCACTATGCCCGGAATGATATTGATTTTCAAAGGGGTACGTTCAGGGTTAAGGGAGATACTTTGGATATTTTCCCGGCATATCTGGATCAAGGCTTAAGGCTGCAGTTTTTAGGCAATAGTATTGAAAAGATACAAAAGCTTGATGTTTTAACGGGACATACGGAAGATTTGAAGCAAACACAGGTGATTTACCCTGCCAAACATTATATTACTCCAGAGCAAAGATTGCTTCCCGCCATAAAGCAAATAGAAAAAGATTTAGCATCTAGGGTTAAGCGTCTAGCGTCTAGCGGCAAACTTGTGGAAGCACAAAGGATTGAGCAAAGGACACATTACGACCTTGAAATGATCAAACAGTTTGGCTATTGCAACGGAATTGAGAATTATTCCCGCTATTTTGACGGAAGAAATCCGGGTGATCCACCCTATACTTTAATGGAATATTTTCCCAAAGACTTTTTACTAATAATTGATGAATCTCATATGACTATTCCGCAAATCAGGGGAATGTATAACGGAGACAGGTCAAGAAAAGAGACCTTGATAGATTTTGGCTTTAGGTTGCCGTCTGCGCTTGATAACAGGCCATTAAAATTTGAGGAATTCAGCAGGAAAATAAACCAGGTAATTTATGCCTCTGCCACCCCGGATGAATATGAAGTATCTTTAGCCGGTAAAAACAATGTATCAGAACAATTGGTGAGACCTACGGGAATTTTGGATCCGGAAATTTCAGTCAAGCCAATTAAAGGACAGATAGAAGATTTAATTAAAGAAATAGAATCAAGAATTAAGAATAAAGAAAGAACATTAGTTACAACGTTAACTAAAAGAATGGCTGAAGACTTGGCAGATTATCTAAAAGAAAAAGGCATTAAAGTGCATTATTTGCATTCGGAAGTGCAGACTTTGGAAAGATCGGATATTCTTCAGTCTTTAAGACTGGGTGAATATGATGTAATTGTGGGAATAAATCTGCTCCGGGAAGGTTTGGATTTGCCGGAAGTATCGCTTGTGGTAATTTTGGATGCAGACAAAGAAGGTTTTTTGCGCTCCCGTACATCTTTAATCCAGACCATGGGACGGGCTGCAAGGCATATTAACGGGCAGGTAATCATGTATGCGGATCAAGTTACCGGTTCTATGAAATATGCCATTGATGAAGTAAACCGCCGCCGTAAATACCAGGCAGAATATAACAGAAAACATAATATTACACCCAAAAGCATTCAAAAAGCTTTGCGTGAAAGATTAATAGAAAAAATCGAGGAAATAGAAGAGAAAGCAGGCAAGAAAGATTTGAGAGTTGATGATATTCCCGTTAAAGAGCGGGAAAAGATGATTAAAAACTTGCAGGCCCAGATGAAACAAGCAGCTCAGCTTCTTGACTTCGAAGAAGCCGCCCGCCTTAGGGATCAGATTAGAGAACTTGCGAATTAACGGAATTGAGTTTGCTATAGAGTTTTACTTCTTGATCTGATGCTATCCCAGGTAGATCAGCGAAACGCAATTGATATGTCCAGGAAGCCAAAGAAATACCCAAATATTCGCTTACCTGCCGTCTGAAATTTATTGGCAGAGGAAACAAAATAGCATATTGTTTAACATTACCATTTACACGTTCTAATCCTTGTGTAAGCCCCAACTGTTGATCAATTGCATAGCGAAGAGTTCTATCCAACGCAAACCTTACTTTATCTTCTTCAGAGAGATGGTATGTTTCGAGATTTAATCCATTAAGGTGGGTGGAGAACATTCCGAATAACAAATTTAACCTTTTATAAGGATCACCAGGATCGTCCGATTCAGTTCGGCACACTTCACAGTTCATATTATGAGATATAAAGTATCCTATTTTTCCGTTAAAGTCAATAATTTATTAATTTTCAAGAAGCCGCAAGACTTACCCCTTTTAAATTCTTGCAAAATGGAGTAAAATAAAAACCTAATTTTTCGGGATTTTTATGGACAAAATCATCATTAAAGGTGCAAGGGAGCATAATCTTAAGAATATCGACTTGGAAATTCCCAAGAACAAACTGGTTGTTTTAACTGGCATTTCAGGGAGCGGTAAGTCATCTCTGGCTTTTGATACCCTTTATGCCGAAGGACAGCGAAGATATGTTGAGAGTCTTTCTTCTTATGCCCGCCAGTTTTTAGGGGTAATGGACAAGCCTGATGTGGACTTAATAGAGGGTCTTTCTCCTGCCATTTCCATTGATCAGAAAGGCGTTTCCCATAATCCCCGCTCAACTGTCGGTACAACCACCGAAATTTATGATTATTTAAGACTTTTATTTGCCCGTATCGGCCATCCTCATTGTCCTGTTTGCGGGCAGGAAGTGTCGAGAATGAGCGTGCAGGGGATAGCAGAAAAAGTCGTCAGTCGTCAGTCGTCAGTCGTCAGCAAGAAAGGTAGAAGAATAATGATTTTGGCTCCGGTTGTGAAA
>JAHIUE010000011.1 GCA_018817205.1 Patescibacteria group bacterium
AAAGAAGGTAGCACAGGCAAAGATGAAGCCACTATCCCGATGGTATCCCCCGGACAAAGTTTCTGCGGCTTAATAATTTTCATGACTGTATTTTAACAAAAATTTATCTCTTGACAAACCTAAGGAATATGTTATGATATCTTTATGCAAACATTAAGTACCGCTGAATTAGTTCAAAAGAAGTTTATTGGAACTGATGATCTGCGTAAACGATTAACCGACATATTAGATAAATTACCCGAGGAAGGTGGAGAAATTATTGTGACACAACACGGTAAACCACAAGCTATCTTGCTCGATTTAGAATCCTATCTAGACTTACATGATACTTTTGAGAATCTACAAAGACCAGGTTTTATTAAATCAATCTACAAAGAATTAAGAGAAATCGATAAGGGAAAGGGTATTTCTCACGAGCAACTAAAAAAGAATCTGGGAATTTAAAATGTATCGTCCGATATATACGCGTCATTTTGAAAAAGAAATAAAAAAATTCCCTAAAAAAGAACAAATTAAAATCCTGGAAAAGATTGAATCTGTTTTAAAAAATCCTCGCCAATTTAGTATCAAGTTAGAAACTACCAAACCAACTGTGCACCGCCTACGGGCTGGCGAATATAGAATTTTCTTTGGACTAAATGATATAGAAAAAATAATAAAAATTGCCAAAGTTGAACGCCGCACTACCCAAACTTACCGCTAACTATTACTTCAACAATTAAATCATTTTAATAAGATACAAAACTATATACTGACCCTTTGTGAATATTGCTATCCATTATTATTTTTTGAAATTTTCCTTTAGTATAAATTGCAACAATTTTATCCCAAAACTTTAAACCAGCTTTATTTTCTTTCATTACGGTGATTTCCCACTTTCCAGGAAATCTATTAAAAACCATAAAAGCAACTTTTTCACCAATACCTTTGTTTCTAAATTCGGGCAATATAAAAAATTCTGCTATAGCTTTTGCCCCTTTATTTTCCTCCAAGACCGAATATTCATTTATAAAAATAAAGCCAGCTACTTTCTCTTCTGCATAAATTAAGCAAGGAATCCTTTCCTGCTCTATCCAATAGAGATCAAAATATTTATAGTCTTTTATATCAGCACTAACTTCTTTATCAGTACTATGAAGTTCCAAAAGATATTCTCTCAATAGTTTTTCCAATGTTGATTTCTGATTTAAGCAGGCTTGCTCAATTTTTATATCCATCATGATTTAAGTATACTCAAAAATGCTTCCTGGGGGATTTGGACGCGGCCGACCATTTTCATTTTCTTTTTTCCTTTTTTCTGTTTTTCCAAAAGCTTATCTTTTCTAGTTCTGTCTCCGCCGTAAAGTTTGGCAGTGACATCTTTTCTGTATGCAGACACTGTTTCTCGAGCGATAATTTTTCCTCCGATTGTAGCTTGTATTGCCACCTCGAAATTTTGCTTTGGTAATACCTCTTTTAATTTTTCTGCCATCCTGCGGCCAAAACTTTCCGCCTTGGGGCGAAACACAATAGTAGAAAGCGCATCCACCTTTTCTCCGGCTACTAAAATATCCACCCTTACCGCATCTACTTCCCGAAAATCCAAAAAATCCCAGTCCAGTGATGCAAAACCGGATGAAACAGATTTCAACTTGTCGTAAAAATTAGTTACCATTTCGGAAAGCGGCATCTCGTAAAGAAGTTCAACCTGGTTGCCAAAATGCTTCATGTCTTGAAATTTTCCCCTTTTATCCTGTACCAATTCCATTACCGGACCAATATAAGTTTGCGGTACAAAAATCCGCAAGGCTACCCATGGCTCTTTTAACCCCTTAATATTTTCGCCTTGAGAAAGTTCGGAAGGAGAAATAATTGGTTTATCGTCCAGCAAATATTCTACAGACGGAGCTGTTGCTAACAGGTCTACATTAAACTCGGAAGATAGTCTTTCCTGAACCACTTCTGCGTGTAAAAGTCCTAAAAATCCGCACCGAAATCCTACCCCCAAAGCCTGTGACTTTTCGGGCACATATGAAAATGCCGGATCGGTCAACCTAAATTTTGCCAAAGCCTCTTTCAGTTCAAAATACTCATCGGCATCGACCGGAAAAAGCCCCACAAATACCATCGGCTTAACTTCTCTGTATCCGGGCAAAGATAAGGCGGAAAAATCAGTTGAAATTGTATCCCCAACCCTAACCAAATCCGGCTCTTTTATACCTGTTGCAATATAACCTATTTCCCCGCTTTTTAAGCTTTCGTTTGACATAAGTTGCGGAACAAAAAAACCTGTTTCCAGAATATGACCGATAGCTTTAGTTTCTAAAAAAACTATTGGGGATTGATTAGGTGGGGTTTGACCCTCTACAGTTCTAACCTGGGCGACTACTCCTTTAAAACTATCGAAAAACGAATCAAAAATTAAAGCCCTAAATGGTTTTTCTATTTCTTGTTTTGGTTCCGGAATTTTATCGATAATTCTCTCCAGAAGTTTATTTACTCCTTCTCCGGTTTTTCCGGAAACAAGTAAAATTTCTTCTTCGGAAAATCCAAAAGTATCAACCAGTTGTTTTTTGCAACCCGCAATATCCGCATTTGGCAAGTCAATCTTGTTAATAGCCGGAATCAAAACCAGATTCTGCTCCAAAGCAGCCAAGCCATGCGCCAAAGTCTGCGCCTGAATACCGGATGTTGCATCAACTAAAAGAATTGCCCCTTCAACTGCCGCAAGGGAACGCGATACTTCATAGGAAAAATCCACATGGCCGGGAGTATCAATTAAGTTAAGAGTAAAGAGTTCAGAGTTAAGAGTATAAGACATTCGGACAGGAGCAAGCTTTATAGTAATCCCTCGTTCACGCTCCAGTGCTAAAGAATCCAACAGTTGCGGTTTCATCTTATCCGGAGGAATAGCATGACAAATCTCTAAAAACCTATCAGCAAGGGTTGATTTACCATGATCAATATGAGCAATGATAGAGAAGTTACGGATATTCATTCAACACTCTCAGGCAAGATCTCTTTTGATCTAAGTTTTGTTCGGAATCTACCTAATTTTTTGAATAGTCCGGCATAAGTGGTAAGTTCCCGAACTTTCATAAACCAGACCAGTAGCACATATACGGATAAAGCAAACAGGGAAGAGAGCCCGGTTAAAATCAACAAGTTAATAGTCCTGGTGGTATCGAAGATTACTGCATCAAGAAGTTTTATAGGAATATAAAGGGCAACACCCATGATAATTGTTGCCGTAAGCATTTTCATAAATGGCCCCAATACCGCCTTCAGATCAAATTTACCCACTTTAAAATGTAGTGTCCAAAAAAGTAAAACCGCAGACATTATTGCAGCAATAGAATTGGCAAGACCAATGCTCCAAACATCGAGCTTTAAAACTAAAATAGAATACACACTCAATACGATATTTAAAACTACCACTGCCAAAGATACCAGAACCGGAGTTTTTGTATCTTTTAAGGCATAAAAACCCCTAATCAATAGCAGGGAAATTGCCTGCGCGGCCAGGCCTATGGAAAGAAAAGCCAGAGTGGCGCCGGTCAAAACAGTTGCCTCCCAATTAAATTGAGAAGCCCCAAAAACAAGTCTGACTACCGGTATCCTAATAACAATTAGTATGGCTGTTGCAGGCAGTGTCAGAAAAAGAATTTGATGTAGCGTTGTCAAAATTGTGATTTTGAATTCTACGATCCTGCCGCGGGCACGTTCTGCAGAAAGGACCGGCAAAGCCGCCTGGGCAAGTGTTGCTCCGAAAAGTCCTATCGGTACGACCTGCAGATGTTGGGCAAAAGTGAGATATGTTACAGACCCAATTGACACAAGCGTCGCCAAAGCCAAACCTACTGTTTCATTAATCTGTTCGGCAGCCAGTCCTAAAGTCCTAACACTCATAAGTCTTACGATCTCTTTCACTCCAGAGTGAATAAACTTTGGTGGAAATTTAAACCTAAAACCTAAAGTCCAAACCAGAGGAAGTTGCACTGCGCCGTGCAGGAAAGCACCTATTATTACTCCATAAGCGGCGCCAGAAATGCCCCAATATTTAGACAGGAAAACAATCCCCAAAATAATTCCCAGGTTGTAAAATACCGGCGCCAAAGCAGGAATAATAAACCTCTGCATAGATTGGGAGATGCCGATAAAAAAAGATCCTGCAACCAAAATAACTTGACCAAATAAAATTATCCTTGTCAAATGGACAACTTGCATCTGTTTTGTCAAACTGAATCCCGGCGCTATCAAATTCGATATGATCGGTTCTGCTAAAACAAATACCCCAATTGTTATCAAGATAAATAAGACCAAAGCTACATTTAAGACTGCCCTAGCCATCTCAAAAGCGTCTTCTTTGCCCTTATTTTCAAAATGTTCGGTAAAAACCGGTATAAAAGCCACAGACAAAGCACCTAAAATTATAATTTGAAAAATTAAATCCGGTAGCCTGAAGGCTGCCCAGAAAATATCTATCTTATCGGGCAAAAATACATGAGCAAGCAAGCGATCGCGCACCAAACCCAGTATTTTGGATAACATCATCGTCACCATAATGATTGAGGCGGCGGACAAAATTGATGTTTGCCGAGAGTAAAGAAGAGAAAAAAGATTCTTAACCATAGATTAAAAATAGTGTAGCATGCATCCTTGCTAAAAAGGTAGAGGCTATGATACCATACCCCACATGCCAATCATAAAATCTGCAATTAAAAAAGTACGAAAAGATAAAACGAGAACAGCCCGAAATAAAAAGCGGGAAACTGCATTAAAGTCGGCAGTTAAAAAAGCCAGAATTTCTAAAACCCCCAAAAATCTGCAAGCCGCTTTTTCAGCCTTGGATAAAGCAGCCAAAGTCCACTTAATCCATCCAAACAAAGCAGCAAGGTTGAAATCCAGGCTTGCTAAAGTATAATAGAGGAATGCCCAAAGCAAAAGTCCGCTCTGCAATAGACTTAAATTTGCTTAAACCCCAAGGTAAACCGGAAAAACTTCCTGTAAGACTACTGCGTTGGCTACTGGCAACAGGCAGATATCTTTTTGTCTTTGTCGAAGCCATCGTTTTAATTGCATTTGCAGCAAGATTTAAACTGGATGCCGATCTGGCTGCCAACAAGGAAGCTATTGAAGACCAGATTCCCTATATCGAAAGTCTTCAACCTTACGAAACCTTGATCAGACAAACGCAATTGAAACTATCCAATATAGATAGTATAAAGAAGTCCAGCCTAGATTATCCCGAAGTTCTAAAAAAAATTGCAGATCAGACACCAATTGGCGTAAAAATCAGCAACATTAATATAAAGAAGGGTATTGACGATGCAGAAATTAATATTACCGGCCAAACTCAATTAAACAACGACTTAACGAGTTTCTTGATGGGACTAAAGGAGGAGGCTACTTTTGCAAATGTCAATCTTGGTAGTGTTGGACTGGAAAACGAAGTTATTAAATTCACTCTTGAATTATCTGCCAAGGGAGAAAAAATTTATGAAAAGTAAATCACTGCTCTACTTTCGATATTTCTCATATATTAAGCCGATCGCCAAACTTCCTATTGTTAAAAATTATGCACCAACAATCTTTACGCTTCTAACCGCAACTCTGCTTGTCTTCTTTGCAATAAAGCCGACCCTTGAAACAATTCTTGTGTTGCAAAAAAAACTGGCCGACTCAAATGAGGTCTTACAAAAAATTACCAACAAAGCCCAAAATTTATCTTTAGGTAGAGAAAATTACGATAATTTGGACTCAAGTATTAAAAATAAAATATCCCAAGCTGTTCCCGATACCGTCAACTTAAAATCCCTTATTTCACTTTTGGAGCAATCTGCCAGATTAAGTGAAGCGTCGATATCGGCATTGCAAATCCAACCATTTGTTATGGATACTAAAATCGAAGAATCTATTGGCACAATACAGGAGATTTCCTTTATTTTTAATGTAGAAGGAAACTATGATAAACTAACTTTGCTCTTGCAGAATCTCAAAACAAGTAGTAGGTTAATCTCCATAGATAGTTTATCTCTGTCTAAAGTAACCGATAGTTCATCGCTAATTATGTCTCTGTCAGGAAAGGCTTATTATTTAAAATGACGCGTAAAGAGTGGTTATTTGCAGCAATACTAACTTTTATCACAATTGCGGCTTGGGTTATTTTTGACATCCTCCATACGCGTGCCCAAGTGGAGATACCCCCAAAAATACAAGAGGTAATCGAACCTATTAGTCCGGATTTTAATACTGAAGATTTATGATAAATTTCATCAATAAATTCAAAATACCCACTATTTTAGGATTAGGGATAATTATTGCCGGACTCATTGGTGGAGTATATCTGGTTTTACGGGAACAGGTGTTTTTCTCCCGAGCCGCGCCCTCAATATCTCCACAAAATATTACTCTCTCAAATATTACCGATACTTCTGCAACAATATCCTGGCAAACTAACTCTCCTGCCCCTTCTTTTATCACCTACGGAATACAGACCCCAAAAGACTCTACTGCCTTGGATGAAAGAGACACGACTTATCCTACACCGCGCACTATCCACTATGTGACGCTTGCAAATCTTTCCCCTCAAACTCCTTATCAATTTAAAATTCAAAGCGGCAAAACCGCTTCCGCAACTCTCAAATTCGAAACTTCCAAACCCTTGGCAAACAAAGTAAAATTCACACCAGTTATCGGTTCTGCGATGATGGATAACAATACACCTTTGAATGATGGTATTGCCTATTTATCTATAACAGAAGCCGTAACCCTGTCAGCCTTAATTAAAAATGGGGGAAATTTTTTGATTCCCCTTTCAAAAATCCAAGCAGAAGATCTCCCGCAGGTTGCCAAACTGACCATAATCTCTGATAAAGGCGAGGGCAGTGCCCTTATTAGCCTAAAAACTAATCCCCAACCCTTCCCTCCTATAAAATTGGGCCAAAGTGTTGACCTTACCGCTTTAGAAATCACCTCATCATCGAAACCCACATTAGATGATTTAAATAAATATGATTTAAATGAAGATGAAATAATCAACACTGCCGATTATGCAATAGTGTCCTCCTGTTCCGGTAAAGATGACTTGTCGTGCGCCAAAGCAGATGTCAACAAAGATGGCAAAATTGACCAACAGGATTTAGATATGATGTTTGAAAAACTCAAGACCTTCCAGTCGCAATAAACTTTTTTATAAGCAAAAATTCTGCCTGGGGTTTTTCCAAGAAGCCGGATTTGATTTTAAAATCTATTTCCAGAATATCTTTATAAAGTCTTTGAATTTTCTCCAGATCGAAACGAGTTCTTTGCTTGGCTAATTTTCTTTTGACAAAATCCGGGGCGTTTGACGGAGTTGCTACTAAATTCCGCAATAAATAAAAAACCATGATTATTAAATAGTGAACATCAAAATTTCCTGCCTTTAATTTATTTATCTCCAAAAAAGCTTTCGTATTTCCTTCTGCCAAAAGATCCAAAAAGGGAAATGCTGAAACTTCTCTTGCCTCGGGGAAAAAACCGACTTCAAATCCCGGCCATTTCTTGACATCCACTTCATGATCAAACCAGAGAACAAGGGACAAGGGGCAAGGGGAAAGCGGAAAGTCAAAAACAAAATCAGGAGGATTTTCCAGAACAATTAGTTGCTGCTCTGGAAAAAGGGATCCAGTAGATAAACCACCCAATATTGTCTGTAAATCTATCCCTTCTTCGTATACCATCACATTATTGGGATCAAATTTTTGTTTGATCTCTAAAAGCTTTTTTCTGGAAACGCTAATTGCGGGTCCGTGCAGAAGCTGTAGCATCATATTCTGTTATCTCTCCAGTAAGTATCTTTTTAACATATCCTTGTACGATAGAAAAGTCATCATCTTGCGAGACAAGGACATAGGCCCCGCCATATTCATCCCTCGGAGGATTAATAAGCAATGAAGTTCTTCCGTTTGGCAAATCTGATTTCTTTGAATCATCTAAAACAAAAGTGTGTATTTCCTTTGTATCTTTAGATAATTTATAAAACTCAGGCGCATCTTTTACAGGAGTATCGGTATCAATGCTTTTGCCGAGTAATGCAATAAGCTCCGCAACTTTTTGCGGGTTTGCCAAAGTTTCCAAAGACAACAGCTTATTCCTTACCGCCTCAATCACCTTTTGCTGTCTTTTTGATCTGGCAAAATCCGATCCTTCACCGTTTGTGCCATGTCTTGAGCGAACAAATGCCAAAGCGACCGCCCCGCTCATTTTTGTCTCACCTTTATCAAATTTTATGTGCTCGTACCTGCAGCTAAAATATTCTATTCCTTTATCTTCCTCTGCCGAATCTGTAGCAATTTGCCCATCGGCAGTTATTAAAACTTTTCTTTTACCCGGTTCTATATTTAATTTTGTTGCTTCTTCTTCATTAAAATCCATTTCTTCCTCTTGATTCCCGCATAGGTCATTCTCCTTTCCTTGAATGGGATATAGATAATCATCAAATGACTTATCAACCACCACTTTTATCCCATCTATTGCATCAATTGCCTGCACAAATCCCCTAAAATCCACTCTTAAACCATAGTGAATTGGTATTCCTAAAACATTCCCGAAAACTGTTTCGGCAAGATTTAATCCGTTACCCTGCCCAAGTCCGATTTGATAAACGGCATTTGCTTTACTCGCGAGGGAAGGTAGCCACAAATCCCGAGGTATGGAAAATAGATACACTTGATCAGTTTTTAAATCATACGAAGCAACCATAATGGTATCGGTTAAACTTGCCCCGTCATGGGTGCCGCCGGCAATGCCTAAAAACAATATATTAACCCGCCCATTAGTTGATTCAAGGGAAGTTCCGGACAAAATGCTGGTGACATAAGAACTGGTGCCTGATGCAGTAATCAGAAAAATAGCCAGCGCCATCAAAATCCCGATAACTATTACCAGAGGCGCGAGTTTCTTGATCGTGCCTTTAACTCTTCTAACTTTAAAGGGGTTATCTTTTTCGCTTTTACCTAACCTTAAAGGTCTTAAACTGTTCTGCATATTTTAATAAATTCTTGAGCATCCAAAGAAGCATTTCCCACCAGCACTCCCGAGATAGCTTCTTGAGTTATGAAACTCTTAACATTGCCGGAGTTAACACTACCTCCATATATGATTTTAAGATCGGAATCAATTCTTTGTTTGAAAAGATTTGCCATTCTGTTGACATTTTCAGGAGTGTCCGAATTGCCGCTACCTATGGCAAAAATTGGCTCGTAAGCCACTAATTTACAACCCTCTGGTACCGGAGTTTCTTCTCCTTGCACACAAACCAGTGGAATTATTTTATTTGCCAGTGTCTGCTCCACCTTTTTGGCAATTATTTCATCTGTTTCCCCAAAATTTTTTCTTCTTTCGGAATGACCTAAGATTGCCAAATCAACAAAAGAACTTAAAAGCTCTGCCGGTTCTTCTCCGGTATAAGCACCCAATCCAAATGGCGACAAATCCTGCGCTCCCAGCATCAAAGGGAAACCCCCTACCTCTATTGCTTTTTTGACTTCCGAGAGAGCGTTAAAAGCAGGGCAAACTACAACTTTTAAATTATCCGCTTTTGGAATTTGGGGACCAACTTTAGATATCCAATCTAAAGCTTCAGCAATAGTTTTGTTAGATTTCCAATTAGCAATTACCCAAATATTCTTCATTATTTATCCAAGTTTATCATGAAATCAGACATAACTTCTACTGAAGTAGTTTTAGAAGATCTGTTTTTGAAGTAACACCGATTTTGCGACCTATTTCCTTACCGTCTTTTAAAACAACATAAGTCGGGATACTCATCACTCCATATTCCGAAGCTTTAGCCTGGTTTTCATCAACATTAATTTTTTCTATTTCAATTTTGCCCTTAAGTTCTTTCTCGAGTTCCTTGATAACCGATTCCATCATCTTACACGGCCCGCACCAAGCGGCATAAAAATCCAGAAGTTTTATCATATGGACTAAAATCTTAACAGCACATTGAAATATTGTCCAGAGTTACTTACTTTCTCCCATTAATTGCTTTCTCAATTCTTCGCATTGTGGATAAAAATCTTCCCATGTCATAGGTCGAAGCATCACATTACCTCCAGCATTAAATCTTCTCTTAGAACCTACAACGCCATGCCTCAGCAAACATACTACGAACAATCTCTTATAAGCCTCTAGGTACTCTTGACTACGTTTCTCAGCACAAAATATGGCTCGACAAGCTAATGTTTCAAGAGGTTTTATAATTTTCCCTCTCAAAAGTTCTTCTGTTGTTGCTTGTTTAATATCTTCTCTTTGCTCGCTCAATTTTTGATCAAAACTTCTTTGTAAAGACCTTGACCATGATGAAGACAAGTATATTTCTGATTGTATATCACCCAACCAATATAAAAATTGTTCTCCGTCAAGTAGAGAAAGAGGAGTCAGTGGTATCCTACGGACAATAGTCAAACTAGGATCTTCATATTCATATTTTAAGACTCCATCTTCAATCTCCCATCGCCTAGTCGGCAAAGCTGATAAACTATCAAGACATTCTTTTCTTATACAAGCGACTGCTAACGGAATACCTTGTAGCCTTGAATCAAAAGGCCATTCTTCGGGAAACCAAGTTATATTAGGAGATCCCGCCATTCTATCCCATGGATCGATATACCCACGGGCGGGATCTCTCAAGGCAAACCTCCAGTAAGATTCCCCGACAGCATAATGTATCCCATCTTTCCCCCTATGATCTACTCCCACAGCCCTCATGATCTGAAACTCCGCCCCAGGAATGATCGGAGGAGTACATCCAATTATTGCATCACATTTAAATTCTTTCGCCATATTAAATTAAAGATATTCCTTCCTTTTTAAATTGATAAAGCATAGCTGGCCTATGCGCTCCTTTTTTTTCCATTTCTCCTGTCTTTTTTAATATTCCTAAAGATAAAATCTTGGTTCTAAAGTTTCTCTTATTCAAACTCTTCTCCAAAACTATTTCATAAGCTTTTTGAAGCTCACTTAACCTAAATTTCTTCGGTAAAAAACCCGCCACTATAGTAGTATTGGTGGCTTTGTTTTGAAGTCTTTGGCAACCATATTTAATAATCTCTTTATTATCAAAAGCCATGACAGGTAATTTTTGAACTGGAAACCATTGAAGATTACTTTCTTTAATTTTTCCATTAGGGACCAAAAGTAGATAGATTATTGTTAAAACTTTTTTTCCTATTTTTTTATCTGGATCACCATATAAATAAAGTTGTTCTAAATAAGCTCTAGTACTACCAAAAATTTCTTGCAATTTACTTTGGGCAGTTTCTTCTAAGGTTTTTCCATAATCCAAAAATTTTCCGAGAATAACCCATTTCCTTTCCTCCGGAGAAGCAGTTCTTTTTTCTAAAAGAATTTTCAAGCGATCCTCTTGGATAGTAAAAATTAGGGTAGCCACATTTAGAACATACCAACCTATCCCTTTTTGGCGATCCTTGAGTATTTGCTCTTGGCTCGGTATATCACTAGATAATTTATTCATACTTAGTTTAAGAAACAAACTAAGTATACTGCTAATTTTCTATTTGTCAAGAGAGCTGATATACTAAACTCCGTTTATGCCCTCACTTTTAGATGATTTGAATCCCACCCAGCAATTGGCAGTTAAGGCCACCGAAGGACCTTGTTTGATTCTAGCCGGTGCAGGAAGTGGTAAAACCAGGGTTTTGACTTACCGGGTTGCATACCTGATTTCCGAAAAGAAAATCCCCCCTGAAAATATTCTTTGTTTAACTTTTACCAATAAAGCTGCGGGAGAAATGACTGAACGAATCAAAAAATTACTACGAACTACCAACTACGAACTACAAACTACTCCTGTCATGGGTACTTTCCATTCTTTCTGCGCTAAAATTCTCCGCCGTGACGGTAAAGTTTTGGGCCTGCCGCCCCACTTTGCAATCTATGATGAAAGCGATGCCTTAGATGTAGTCAAACAAGCCATGGAAAATTTAAATATCCCTGTTAAAAACACTTCTCCTTATTCTGTCCGGACCACCATCTCTAGTGCTAAAAATGAACTTATCTCATCTTTGGAATATCCTAAATATGCCAGAGGCTATTTTCAGGAAATCGTTGCCAAAATATATCTGGAATATCAAAAAATCTTGGAGAAAAATCACGCTTTGGATTTTGATGATTTGTTGCTTTACACAATCAGGCTATTCCAGCAAGATCCCGCGATTTTAACAGGTTACCAGATCCAATTCCGCTATATCTTAATTGATGAATACCAGGATACCAACCCGGCCCAATATTTAATCAGCAAATATCTTGCAAACCGCCATAAAAATATTTGCGTAGTTGGGGACGCTTCCCAGTCAATTTATTCTTTTAGGGGGGCTGATTTTAGGAATATAGTTAATTTTCAAAAAGACTACCCTAATACCAAGGTTTTTAACCTTGAACAAAATTATAGATCTACCCAGAATATTTTAGACGCTGCCACAGCCATAATTTCCAAAAATCGCTCCCACCCAATCTTAAAACTTTGGACCCAAAAGGATGGCGGAGAAAAAATCGAAATAGCCCAAGTAAGAAACGAGATAGAAGAAGCAAATTTTATTATAAATAAAATAGTTCAGAGTTCAGAATTTAGAGTTCAAAATGCAAAACAAAAAATTCATAACTCTACACTCTGTACTCTTAACTCGTTTGCTATTCTTTATAGAACCAATGCTCAATCAAGAGTTTTGGAAGAACAATTTTTAAAGGCCGGCATCCCTTATAAGTTAGTTGGCGGGGTTTCTTTTTATCAAAGAAAGGAAATAAAAGATGTCCTTTCCTACCTCCGGCTTTTGCAAAACCCCAATGATTCCGTGTCTTTAAAACGGGCTGAAAAAATCGGCAAAGGAAGGCTTGGTAAAACCATGGAGCTTTACAGCGAAGTTTTCTCCCAGCTGGATAAATATTCTACCCATGACCTGTTGGATCTCGTCCTTGCAAGAACCGGATATCTTGAATATATTGATGACAAAACCGAAACAGGCAAGGCAAGGGTGGAAAATGTAAAGGAATTAAAATCCGTGGCAGAGCAATTTCCCGATTTAATAGACTTCTTAGAAAATGTGTCTTTGGTAGAAAATGGTTATATTCCAAACGATAAACGACAAACGATAAACGATAAACAAAATGCTGTAACTTTAATGACACTTCACAGTGCCAAAGGCCTGGAATTCCCGACAGTCTTTATGGTTGGCATGGAAGAAGGTTTATTCCCTCATTCGCGTTCTATGCTTGATGCGGGGGAACTGGAAGAAGAAAGAAGACTTTGTTATGTTGGCATTACTCGGGCCAAGGAAAAATTATATTTGACTTATACAAGACAAAGATTATACTTTGGGCAAAGAAGCAGTAACTTGGTCTCCAGGTTTTTAACTGACATTCCGGAAAAATTGATAATCAGTAATAGTAATTTCAAAGACAGCGACAGCTTTGATAAGGATATATCAGATACTGCTGACAGCGAAGACTGGTTAAATGGATAAATATCTAGGCATTATTTTAATTATCGCTTTGACAATATTTGCCAAAAGTCTTTGGCAAACTCCCGAGGTATTGGGAGAATCTTCAAACAAGCAGATCTTGCCGGTTAACCAATCTGTCACTACCGAATCTTCTTTTACGGAAAAACTGCAGGAAGAAATCGAAGTGATCAGCAGAACAATTATTTACCAGGACGATCCCGAAACCGAACTGGGTGAAGACAAAGTTTTGGAAGAAGGAGCAGACGGCAAGAAAATAAAGATATTCAAAATCACATATTCAAAAGACGGGGAAGAATACGAAAGGGAGCTTCAATCCGTAGAAACCATCCCGGCCAAAGAGAAAAAAATTTTAAGAGGGACAAAAATTGTCTGGAGAGTTTTACAAACCCCTGATGGGGAAATCAAATATTGGAAAAAATTACGGGTCTGGGCCACTCATTATGATTCAAACTGTGATGGCTGCAATGAATGGACAGCCACCGGGATGCGGCAAGGAAAAGGAGTAATTGCTGTCGATCCTGCTATCATTAAACTTAGAAGTAAAGTCTACATACCTGGATATGGAACTGCCATTGCCGGTGATACAGGAGGGCGCATCGAAGGAAATATCATAGATTTAGGTTTTGATGATGCCAAAACAGCCGGCTGGAGTGCAAAATTCATAGACATATATCTTTTATAAGAATTTTGCACGAAGTACTGAACTACGGCGAAGTGCTGGACTGCGCGCTTCGTTGATATCTACTTATTATAAAAACTTATTTAATCCTGTGGGCTACGGAAACAGAAGTTGCTTCCGGCCAAATTTCTCTTTGCACTTTTCCGGGAATTGCCTTTCCTAAATCTTTTAGGAATTTACTGGCCTTAAAAATATCAATCATCACCGGTTCCCTGTCTTCTGCCACACTGACAATGTTGCCCTCTTTTGTTTCATAAGAATCATCTATCTTTTTATTGGTAAGGACAATCATTAAAATATCTTCATCTTTATCATAATGTACTTTCATATTTGCCCCTCCTTCCCAAATGGAATGTGATCACCTTAATTATACCACCTTTCCGATCCAGAACTATTCTCAGAATATGCCTTTCATTCATTAACCCAATCGCTGTTTCCTGATCGTAACGAGTATTTCCTTTCCATTTTGGATTTTTGATTATTTGCCTAATCTTGGTTTTTGTAATTTTCCAACCTTCTTTTCTTAATTCTATAAACTTTTCCAGAATATGCTTTGTATAAACAATCTTCACGAGATTATCATACCATGGAGAAAATTATGCCAAAACAGCCGGATGGACAGCCAGATTTGTGGATATCTATCTTTTGCAAACCCTGCAATTACTTTTACTGGTGAATTATTACATCTCTTATTGAAAAATCTTTGGTATAGTGGACTTTTCCTTCACTAGTGACTACTTGATCAAATTTCTCATTAATTTTCGGCAATAAGTATTTTGTTACACCCGCAACATCTTTCCCTTCATAAGATAATTGCACTAATAAGTTATTATCTTTATCAAAACTCATTTCTTTTACTATGGCAGCACCGAACTGATCAACGATTACTTCAACTAAGTGATCAGCGAAATACGCAAATATTGAATTATTGGCCCAAATCTTGCCATCAAGCTCTGCTTGAACCATTCTCATTTCAAAAGCTCCATACTTACCATCAGAAGAAATCTGAGGTGGATAGACAATAGTACACTCTTTTTTAATTGCAGAAACAGTAACAATGAAAAAATCCAAATCGCTACCCTCTTTTTCTATCTTAACCGAACAGTCTTTATCATAGGTTATTGATTTAATTCGTACCTCGTATTGAGCAAGGTCGGCAGTTTCTTTAGAAACAGGGGCTACTTTTTGAGTTTCTGAAGTATTTAATTTAGTGGCATAAAAAATTCCACCAGCTATCCCTGCCAGAACCAAAATCCCTACCAAAATTATTATTGGAGCAAAGCCCTTCGATGCACTTCGTTTACTCATGGCCATGGCCTTTTTCTTTCATATAAAGAACTTATTTTATCGGCTCCCAAGATGGATCCCGACCGCTTAATTTCTTAATCTCTTTACCTTCAAGATCGGCAATAATAATTTCTTCTTCTGCCAATTTTAGGCTTGTTTGATATGCAAAAAATTTCCGATCCGGTGAAGTTAACATATTCTCATATGGCACCTGTTGAATAATAGATGAAATAAGAATCTGAAATTTATCACTGTCGGTATCATATATGCCGATATTACCCTGGTAATATCCTGGTTGAGAAATGTAATTGAGTTGACTTATAATAACTCGTTGATTGTCAATCCAATCAAAATCAACGCTTTCGCCAGATGGCAAAGGACCTTTCAATCGATCAAAAAAGTTTTGCGCGAGTACATCATTCATAGTAACCTGATTAAAAATAGTGTTTTTTGTAGCTTCGTCTGAAACCTTATATAAAAATGCTATTTTATCCCCTTTCGGCGACCATTTCGCGTTGAATGTCCTGGTATAAAAAGACCCAGGTTTAAGAACATAATCTTTACCTGTCTCTATATACACAATCTTCTCAAAACCAGACATGTCTCCTGATTTAATATAGTATTTATTGTCAGGAGAAACTCGTTTAGAAGCTTTTATAGCTATTTGATCAAAAGTCTGTTTATCAACCGAATCTTTAGCGCCATCAAGAGTGACAAAATATGTCTTTATCTCATCTGGTTGAAGTCCAGATTGTTCACCCGAAATAATAGGCTTGCCAGCACGATAATTTTCACTAACATAAAAGCCAGTTGAATCTTCGGACCAAAATACTTCTCCGAAAACTTCGGGGAGAATAAGTTTTGGTTTTTTGCCTTCTAAGTCAACCAAATAAAGCAGATAATTAAACCCTTCAGTGGTAGCCAAAACTCTCGGAATTCCTAAAAATCCTTGATCCCCGCCATATTTTCCCTGTACTAATACAGCTAATTGCCCATTTTTTGACCATAAAAATGTTGTTACGCCACTTAACCCCAAATCTATTTCTTTACCGTTCCGAAAATCGTAAATTTTCGCTTTGCCTTTGCTGTTATACGCTAACTTGGATATGGGCAGAACAACCTTTTGTTGATTTTGTGATAATTGAACTGGTGACTGCTTAAAAATATCGAATTTTAATACAGCATAAAAAATTCCACCAGCTATCCCTGCCAAAATTAAAACCCCTACCAAAATTATTATTGGAGCAAAGCCATTTTGGTTAATTTTCATTTTTTAACACACTTCCCGCCTGCATCAGGATAATTGTCATCCAAGTGACAGGTATAACCTTCCGGACACTGATTTTCCGGCAAATTCGCCGCTATTCCACCGCAAAATTTTCCCTCTATTGAAAACTTAAAGGAGGATAAAATTTGGTCGCCGGTATGATTTGCGTCATCAATAATCCTGAACAGATACATCTTTCCTTCCTTGGCAACATAAATAAATTTCGGCTGGCCGGGTTGGTAATCAATAATTCCAGATTTTCCCATTTGTCCGGAAATTGTTGCTTCCTCTTTTGGAGCCAGAGTAAATTTTCCGGTATAAGTAAAATCTCCCCAAACAAAAGGATAATACCAGTAATTTTTATACCAAGTATCAATAGTTAAATTATTTGGGTTACCAAACACCCAAACAGTGAAAGGATTTGTATCATATGAACTGTCTTGATCTAAAATAATGACAGCCCCTAAAAATTCCCCGGGCTCATACCCTACATACCATTTAAAATTTTTCCTGAAATCCCCGTTGCCACGCTTATTAAATTCCTCTTCCGAATCCTCTTTTAAAGTTAAGCCTTTTGGGTATGTAAAAGTAAAACCCAAACTTTGGTTTGTATAATCATTAGACTGGATAGTTTTGATAGTTGGCAAAGGATTTTTAGCTTTAGAATTTAAGTAATAATAACCACCTGCCACAAGAATAATTACCGCAATAAAAACTACCAGAAGTTGGACAGAACCTCTTTGCATATAACTATCATAGATTAGCTCTTGCCAAAATACAATAATTTCTGCTATTATCGGTCAATGGTTCCTTTTGCTAAAGTTAATAATTTATTAGACAAAGTCTCAATATTAAAAAATTTCCGCTCCTCTAAAAAATTCTACATTATTCTTATAATTGCAGGAGTTTTGCTTTTGGCAGTTTTTAAAAAAGGTTGGTTTGTTGCCGCCATGGTCAATGGCACACCAATTACTAATTTAGAACTGCAAATGAAATTAAACCAGCAGTTCCGCACCCAAATCTTAAATCAGCTGGTAAATGAAAAAATTATTGCGGGGGAAGCAAGGAAAAATGGGGCTATACCTACCCAAACAGAGATCGATAGTAAAATTGCCGAACTTGAAGAAAATGTCGGCGGAAAAGATGTTTTAGATAGCATGCTTGCCCAACAAGGACAAACAAGAACGGATTTAAAAGACCAGATTTGGATCCAATTGGCAATTACCAAACTTTACGATAAAGAAGCCACTGTTTCTGCAGACGAGGTTACAAATTTTATTGTACAAAACAAAGACCAGTTACAATCTACGGATTCTGCAAAACAACAACAAGAAGCATATGACATTTTGAAAAATCAAAAATTATCCCA
>JAHIUE010000012.1 GCA_018817205.1 Patescibacteria group bacterium
CGCCACCACTCCATAAACTCCTTTTTCCACCAAAAATTCCAAAACTTTTTGCTCAAAAGTTAAACTGCCCGAGGCTATAAAAGGAATTTTTGATTTATGCAAAAGCTTTAAAGGATCTTCCAGGAATTTCAAAAGTCCTTCTACTTCGCTTTTGTAAAATGCCAGATCCTGCTCCCCCGGATCAAAACCATTGCAAAAAGCAATCAATTCATTTAAGTTTAATACCACCCCGTCAATTCCCGTTTCCAAATACTTTTCCAGATTAATTATATTTTCAGGGATACAAATTTCCATCCAAATCTGCAAAGAATTTTTTCTCATTAAGTTTTTAGCCGCCAGCTCCCTTTTGATTTGTAAAAGCTCATTTACACCCCGCACAAATGGAATAACTATATGAATATTATCCAGGCCTTTTTTATGTCTGGCAAAATCCAAAGCCCGTATCATCGGTTCAAGCAGGCTTTTTTGATGCAAAAGCCGCAATGTTCCCCGTATCTTCCCCATCCCTTCTGCCTGATCGGCCAATTTGAAAAATACAGGCAAATCCGGAAATTCAGTTGCAGATTCAACTAGTTTCAAAACTATTTCATCGAAAGATCGATTGGCGCTTTCCTGAATGAAATCTATCGAATCATAAAATACTTTCACAGCGCATTTTGCTTCATAAGGTCTATCCTTGCAAGGTGTATCCTTAAAGGTCACACCTTGTGTAAGTATTGGCTGAGTGTATGATTTTAGACTAACCAGCTTAACTCCATTATCAAAAACCCATCCGTATTCATGAGGAATAAATAATTTTTTGCCAGCTGCCAAAACCAAATCTACAATTTTTTTTATGTCTGCCGGATGCAATTTATCCTTGGTAATCACTTCCACATCATCCTGCAAAGGGTTAAAATAGGCCGATCCAATGCCTTGTACCTTATTTACAAAAATAATAATCTGGGGTTCCAAGTTTTCGGTAATACCGGGATAAAAACCGCTGTTCCAAAGTCTTTGTTTAATTTGCCCAAGCCATAAATCCAGCATTGCCCGCCAAAGATCTTTACAAGATTTATAAACGTTACTGTTTAGGAAAAACCGCTTGTGTTTGCCTGTTTCCTTATTTAATAATTCAGGAACAGGGATGGAACTTATTTCTTTTTTTACCAAAGTCAAAGACTCTTCAAAAACCTCTTTTACCCCAAAATCAAAATGCTCCAAAGCTACTTTTAACTTTAGTTCCGGCGCAGTAACTGCTATCCCTGAAGCCACCGGAAAATCCGATCTGTAAAGTTTGCCCAAAGCCACGCTTAACTTGCCAAAAATAGGGCTGTCTTCATCGGTTAACAGTCTAATGGGCAAAATTTCAATCATTGACTAAATTTAACAATATCTCCCTTATTAACGTTGAACTGTTTAACAGTCCCTGCCGATACCTCCAAAACCTTGTCAACTTCCACTTTTGGCTGGTAAATCGGCAAATTCTCGTCTTTTTGTCCCGCCTCCGGCGGGGAAACATTTTCAATAATGTCCACCACTTTATCGTCTTTTATGTAGATGAAATCAAGGGCAAATTTTACTTCCTTCATCCAGAAAGAATATTTATCGGCCTTTTCAAAAACAAAAAGCATTCCCGAACCGGTTGCCAAACTGTCTCTTCCTCCCAACCCCTTGCTTCTTTCCTGGGGTGTATCTGCTATTTCAACTTTTATATTGCTTCCGTTAATCTGCAAAACATTTTCTGTTATGACTTGAGGTAAAAAAGGAAGTCTCGGGATAGAAGCACCCGGGCTGAAAAAATATAAAGATACGGCTATTATCGCAATTAAAAGAATAGCCTGGAAGGTAAATTTCTTCATTAATTTTAGTTTACCACAATCAGTTTACATGATTGTGGTAAACTAGTTGTGACATTTTCCCCAAAGTCCCCTCTTTTCTTCTTTGGCCAGCTTTTCCGCTTCCCGAAACTGGACATCAAATTTTACATCAGGCGGGTAAGTCATAACTTTGGCAAAACCCTCCCTTGCCAGATAATCGTTGACAAAAAGAATTGTCCCGTCTGCCAAAGGCAGATAAATATATCTTAGGATCCTGTCATACATATCTTTGTCAGATATATCCTTTTGCAGAATTACCTCTTTTCCGGATAAAAGTTTTTTAACCTCATTCGATGCTTCTTTCCCAAAACAGCCAACCGGACGGCGCGGATCAACTGTTTCCGGTGTATCAATCCCGATAAATCGGACAGTCCGGTTATCGCCTGTCACAATTGTATCTCCGTCTACCACTTTTGAAACATAAACCCTTTCTCCCGCTATTCCGTAAGTTGCAGAAGTTGTGGCAATAGGAGCAATTTCAACCAAAGGTGCTGGATTAGGAGGTTTTAAACCATACCACAAAAAACTAAGTCCTAAGATTATTAAAACAATACTGATTACTAAATACCGGGGTGAATATCTTTCCATTTTAACCCGAGGCTCATTTGA
>JAHIUE010000100.1 GCA_018817205.1 Patescibacteria group bacterium
ACGTATACAATAAACATTTGAACTCGCGATCTCCCCGCCTTGGCGGGGCGTTCTGCCACTGAACCAATCCCGCAAAGCTCTCATATTTTACCAGATTCTGATATACTTTTAGTTATGCGAAGATACCGCTCCCGAAGATCAATCAAAAGGCTAGGGAGAAAAAGCAAAAGAAATTTCATTGTTACGCTTATAATTATCGGAATTCTGGCTTATGTCACTATAAACTGGCTCCTGCCCAACTTCATCGGAGGCATTGGCTTTATTACCGATATAATCAATCCACCCCGGCAAAAAACCGTGCAAAACCCCCTATCCGAAACTTTGGCTCCACCGGTTTTAAATATCCCCTACGAAGCCACAAATTCTGCCCAAATTGATATCAAAGGTTACGGCACACCAGGCTCCCGCGTCAGACTATACCTTGATGATAACCCCCAACAAACCGTTGATGTTTCCACAGACGGCAGTTTTATAATGGAAGCCTTTCTAAGTATTGGCACAAACAATATCTACGGTAAAACTTTAGGCGAAAATAACCAGGAAAGCCTGCCTTCCAAAACTATTAAGCTATATTACATCAGCGACAAACCGAGTTTAATTATTAACGAACCGGAAGACAATAAAAAAATCCAGGGCGGAGACAAAAAAGTAAGGGTTTCCGGCAAAACCGATCCCGGTGTAAAAATCTTTGTAAACAGCGGCCAGGCAATTGTAGACAAAGACGGCAATTTCTCTCTTGACCAGCCTTTAGACGAAGGCGATAATATCATTTCCATACAAGCCCGGGATCAGGCATCCAATATTACCGAGATACAAAGACTGGTCAACTACACCCCTCAGGAAACCCAATAGCCGGCAATAAAAAGCATGGCAAACCCTGCCAAAAGCAATGTAGAAAAGATTTGGTAAGCAAATAAAATATACTGGTTTTTATAAAAAGATAACACCATAAAAATTGGGAAAATGACCAATAAATAACGCGGGACAGCCAAAAGCGTGGGGGAAAAAAGAGGCAGGATAAGGGATATGACGGCAAAAACAGCATAATCTACGCTTAACTTCCGCCAAACTTTTAAAACCAGGCCTATGCCAAATATGACAAAAACAAAATCCAAAAAAGCGCTGAAATTTTTGGCTATAAACCCCGGGATCATTATTTGCCTGAAACTATCCAGTATTGCCGAGCCGGGAATGGTTAAATCCCTCTGCCAATGGCTTTCCGCCCGAATAAAATACAAGGGGTCGCCTGTCTGCTGATAAAGATAAAAACTATAAAGAATAAATCCCAAAGGGGCAAAGATTACAAACCAATTTTTCCGGTTTAGGTTCCCTGTAAAATACAAATTAACAAACAAACCAAAAACTACTGCCAGACCAGCCAATCTGGTGGCCGAAGCAAGCGAGGCAAAAATTACCGCAAGTGCAAAATTACGTTTCCTGACAAAAACAAAAGTAGCAATAGTTAATAAGAAAAATAGTCCTTCGCTGTAAACCGTTAAAAAATAAAATGACATCGGGAAAAAAAGCAAAGCCAGCAAACTTTTTTGGGCATATTGTTTATTAAATTCCATTTCCACCAGCTGATAGAAAAGATTAAAAGCAAATAACGATGAGACAATGCTGATTAAAATTCCCGCTGTTAAAAAACTTCCGGTTATTTTGCCGACCAAACCAATCAGCATAGGATATAAAGGGAAAAAGGCATACTGAAACGCCTGGTCGTAGCCGTCGGCAATACCCAAATAATGTCCCCCGTCCCAGTTGGCCAGGCTTTTTAAGAAATCATTTGCAAATAAACCCGAGTGAGGCAAAGAAGAAAAACCAAGATAAAATACGGTAAAAACCGCCAAGGCCCATATGCAAAATATATAGCTGACATTAGGGTATAATTTCATTATGTTATTTTGGATCTTAACACCCGCCATTGTGGCGGGTCAATTAATAAAGTTGGGCGGAGTTACAGTTTTGGATTTGGCAGTAATTTTTTTGTGCTTGCACGGACTTGTTAAATTGAGATTTAAGCTAAAAAAGCCCCCTTTATTTATTATTAGCGCTTTATTCTTTATTCTTATTGCTTTATTCTCTTTGACTTTCACCCCCTTGCGCTTACAGCCCGGGGAATATGTCATCAGCTTTCTTTATACAGTCAGGTTTTCGGCATATATATTGTTAGGTTGGTTAATTTACTCGGGGGGTTTTCAAATCAAGCAAACCAAAAAAATCCTGGTTTATTCCGGAGTAACGCTTGCTGTCCTGGGTCTTATCCAACTGGTTTTTTTGCCGGACAT
>JAHIUE010000013.1 GCA_018817205.1 Patescibacteria group bacterium
ACTTTTTTACCCATCATTTTCCGGGCAATGGAAATAGTGTGTTTCCTGTTTGATGTGGCAGGATAAGGGTTAATCCCCAACTTTTGGATGTTTTTTAATTTCTTAAGTCTTTCTTTTTGTAGATCTTGCAATGCCATGGCTCAAGTATACCCGAAGCTAGAAATTTTGAAAAGAAGAAGAATTTTAGTTATTTCAATTCACCAATTTCATACAAAGCATCGCCTTTTTTGAATTTCATTTTTAATACTTCTTTCATCCACTTTCGAGTTTCCATTGTTCCAGTATATTTTTCATCCACCGGATCAGCACCGTTTGGCTCCGGATAATCATATTTACTTACTCCCGTAATCATACTGGGCATTTCTCCATCTGTACGGTACGTTTCCCAAATCCATAACAGCATTTGCGCTACTGCAGGATCCTGTTCAAAAGTAATATCACGAGGAAAGCGACGTCCTGTTTGGAAAACATCTGATTCCAACCATGCTCGAACTGCCCTGGCACTTCCTGATCTATGCCCAATTGAATCAACCTCCGGATGTGCGCTTAAGGATAATTGCATCGAAGTTCTCCCAAAATGAAGCCCTTGAGCTTCTGGAGCAAACACTCTTAATTTCATCCAAAGAAACCTTCGAGATCCTTTTGTTGTTGGAATCACAACCTCTTCTTGCCAAGCAGCTCCTTCGTATTCACCTACAGGTGAATCAGATTTTCTAAAACCTATCCAGCTAGTATAATCGGAATCACTTTGCTTTAAACCCTGTTCAACTATTTTGTCAGCAACAGATGGAGTCCAAAGTTGCGCCCTTGCAATCAGAATCTTTGTCTTATGTGCTAATTCTTTCTCCTCTGTTATATAGGAAGCCTTATTATATGTATCTGCACTATAACCAGTTCCAGTAAGATCAATAGTTGTCGGTCCACGCGATCTAGAACAACCTGTTTGTTGTGGTAGTGTCAAAGCTCTTTCTTGTGCCATGGTGTGTGATTATACTCCTTATCTGTTGATATTTCAAATTCATCTACTGAAAATTTTTCTGGTTTTAAAAACTAGCTGTATTTATGAATAAACACTTCTGCGTCTTTTCTCGTACCAGATGAGAGTAGACGCTCTGTTATGTAAGACAACTCATGCAAAGATACAAAAATCTTCATGAAATTAGGTATTGCCATTCCTTCTTTTTGTTTTAAAGCGCCGCTTTCAAGCATGAAATTAATAAATATAGCTCCTCCTGAAGCATAATTTTTCAAAAACTTATTCTTTCTATACTTTTCTACTAAATCAAAACTTCGGGATATAAACGCTACAATCATTGATTCAAGTTGTTTATTTGTAATCCTATCCAATAGCAATAACGATCCAGCTAAACGAATCCCTAAAACTGTTGCTGCCAACTCATAAATGCATATAAATAAATCTTGTAAGTTTTTAGCGGAATTTTTAAAGTATAAATAATTGTGAGATAACTCATGAAGAGCTACATACCTTAAACTTCCCCTTCTTAAATCTTCCAAATTAAATTCTTCTCGGAATTTCGCCGAGAAAATTTTGTCAAAAGTCGGAATAATCTGTTTTTTCATTCTCAAATCATTTACTTGATTGAAAAGCGTAACCTGTACACCATATTTTTCAACAAGACTTAAATCAACCGGTAAATTTAATCCCACGAATTTCGTTCTTGCCATTATGCCGGCAAATAAAACTTCATCCAAAACTATTGCTTTGATTTTTTTAGGATAAATCTGTTCTTTCGCACCAGGAGCTTTTCTGCTAGCTGATAAGGTTATGGTTTTATAGTTATTTAACCTTTCTGTACCTTCTTTATCTAAAACTCCTACCCAAGCATGGTAAGACGCTTTACCGTATTCCAGCCGGTCATCAGAATGATGAAGCGGACCTATTGAAATATCTAAAATATAGGGCTCCATCTTAAGCCACACAGCAGTTGCTTTCTCGTAACTTCCATCCAGTAATGTTTTTGCTTGAATTCTCAGGGCACTGCCAAATTCTTTATTTTCGGTTATTTCTGCAGCTTGTTCCAACTTTTCCGCAATAGGTTTTAGTAATTCTGCATATTTTTTATGATAGGGGATTGCTATTAGTTTTCCGTTAACTTTTTCTACAATAGTATATGGAGACAAAATTGCAGGATTTCCTTTCGCGGCCTTTTCAATCTCTTCTTTACTAAAAGAGGGTTGTTTCTCTTGCTCCTTATATATAGGAACTATTAATCTTCCAGCCTCAACAAGAAGTTTTAAAACTTCTTTCTCGTTTTTAGAAAGCTTTGGCAGTTTGGGATTAAATTCTATAATCGGATCATTCATGCTTTTATTTAATATCTAAAACCTTACACTTGTATCTAACAATTGGCGTTGCCACATCAACAGCTTCCCCTTTTCTGGCTCCAATCAGAGCCAATCCTAAAGGAGATTCATTGGAAATCCTTTTTTTAGCAGGATCTGCCTCAACCCTACCTACAATGGTAAATTCATCAACGCCCTCATCCATCTCAATTTTTACCGTTGATCCAATC
>JAHIUE010000101.1 GCA_018817205.1 Patescibacteria group bacterium
CAACCTGTCCGGATCAAGCTTAACTTTATAATAGTCGCCTTTGTCCTCTACCAACTTTCCTCTTAAGTGAAAGCCGTCATACAGATAAGATTGATGGGCGCTTTTATTGAAGTAAAACGGTACTGGATCAGCGCCACCAAAAAGCGCCGAGTATCTGTCTACCAAAGTCATTTTTTTATCGTAATGAAACCTTAAAACCCCGCAACCCATAATCTGGTCATCTTTTAAAAGAGGTTCAATCATTTTCTTCAACCAATTTTTATGCGGAAGAATATTGTCGTGATCAACCATCAAAATAACTTCATTCTTAGCTGCATTCACTGCCACTCCTTTATTGTATTCGGCATTTTGTTTATTCTCCGGGACAGGAATAATTTTAATCCGGAATTTTTTTGCTATCTTTAGTGTATTATCATGAGATCCTCCATCAGCAATAATTATTTCTAAAGGAGAGGGATAATCCTGATCTCTTATAGAAAACAAGCAAAGTTCTAATGTTCGTTCTGAATTCCGTGTGGCGATAGCTACGGAAACGGAAGGCCAAAGTAATTTTTTCTTCTTCATACCCTTCGATTTTAGCCTTAATATTTTTTTTTTGCAAATTGGTATATCTATCTTGTTAATTAGATGTTGCATATGTAATAATTCTCTAGTTACGAGCAACAATAATAATGAATTTTTCTAAAATTACGGGTAGTTATCGAACTAAATTGATAATTTCAGCTTACAAAAATTGGATTAAGCCGAATGAAAGTATCCTAGATGTCGGATGCGGCACCGGTATTGTCACAAAAATACTTGAGGATTATTTTTCGACTAATATTACCGGTTGCGATATAAAGAACTATCTAATCTATAAAATTCCCTTTTTAAAAATTAAAGATAATAAGATTCCTGTAAAAGATGCTCGCTTCAGTATCGCATTACTGAATGATGTATTGCATCATGTTCCTAAACAATATCAAGCTGATGTAATTAAGGAAACTACCCGTGTTGCAAAAAAGGTGCTTGTTTTTGAATTTGAACCAACTTTTATAGGAAAATTAGCTGATATTATATTAAATAAATTCCATTATGGTGATTTAAAAACGCCGCTTTCAGTAAGACCTATAAACGAATGGCAAAATCTATTTAGAAAATTATCTTTAAAATCACAAACTATAAGGCTTAATAAACCATTTTGGTATCCTTTTTCGCATATTGCATTTATGATAACAAAATGAAATCACACAAACTTGTTTTTGTTTGGTTAATACTTGGAATTCCGTTAATATCTTACCTGCTGCTTCAAAAGACTTTTAATTTGGCATTATACGGGGACGATTGGCTGCAATTATATAATTTATGGCTTTCATTTGATGTCCACAAGACATTATCTTTTTTTGATATTAAATCTTATCTTAGTTCTTATTGGCCTCAATATTTCTTCCTAGGAATAATCCGACATTTCTTTGAATATGAAGCACCGGCTTATTTTGCTGTCTCGCTTCTGCTAAGAATACTGGCCATTATCTCATTATTCTTTTTAGTTAGGGAGCTTTCAAAAAGTTACTTAACAGCCTTTCTCGCAACTCTGATTTTCACTTTTTCAGCTACAGGACTACAGACAACAGACTGGGTATTCAATATGAATACTTATGCTGGCATTTTCTTTTTGAACTTGGCAATAATGACTTATCTTAAAATTCGTAAGCTAAAAACTTTCTTTTCGTGGCATTATTTAATCTATATCCTATTTTTTACACTTGCTTTAGGAATAGTTCCTGTCAGAATGCATAGTGCGGTACCTTTTGTAATAATAAGTGAGTTATTCCTATATATCTTTATTGATAAAAAAAATGTTCTAAAAATTGATAAATTCCTAATTACAAGATTAGTTCTTTCGATAGCCATTATGCTAATGCTTATAAAGGTAGGTAGTTTTGTATTAGGAGGTGAGTTTCCTCATTTAGCAAATAATTTCCTCTACTTGCAGAATATTGTTCAGAATGGGGAATATGACATTCTATTTTATTTTCTAGGGATAATAGGCAATATTGCCATTCCTGACACTACTAATCCAGCAGCTTCATTCGGTCATTTGCTACCTATAATTATTTTTTTCACTTTTGTCGGTCTGGCATTTTCTTTTAGTTTGAAAGGGAGCAAGATTATGTATACCGCAATTTTAATCTTTAACGTATTGTGGGCAATCGTAGGTAATCTGCTAACCTCATGGAATCCTAATTTGTCCTTTTCTTCTTTATTTGCTATCTCGGTTGGGTCTCAAAGTATATTTTTATCAACTATTGTTTTCTTCAAAACATGTAAATCATATCCAAATCTAGCTTCATCAATAATCATTGCCTTATTTTGGA
This sequence comes from Patescibacteria group bacterium, assembly GCA_018817205.1. Classification (GTDB taxonomy): domain Bacteria; phylum Patescibacteriota; class Microgenomatia; order Daviesbacterales; family UBA10151; genus UBA10151. The sequence continues at coordinate 2,358 of JAHIUE010000101.1, forward strand.
TGATATCTTTTACTCTAATTTATTGGCTTCGTACGGGCTTCCAGATACTTGAGTCTACAAGTAGGTATATGACCGTAGGCGCTGTCGGCTTTGCGATCCTTCTTGCCTCAATTATCACTATAATGTATAGAGAATATACAACGGTAGTACAACTTTCAGCTAAAGCCAGATTAATCACATCAGTATCCCTTATAATACCCTTTTTATTGCTTATAAGCTGGTTAAATATTAACTTCCAATCCAGCCAGCTCTATTTCACCAATCTGGAAAATAATCGTAATTTAGCCCTTTTTAATAAAACGTGGAACCGTTTAAAAAGTTATGTCCCGAAGTTAGATGAAAACACCCCAAGTGTATTTTATTTCACTTATGATAACTCTACGGCCACTTATATGGTTTTGACTTTTGGTTTTTGGCCACATGCCGGCCTAATCTACGGCATACCAGCGATGGAAAATACACCGTTACCAACCGAAAGTTACACGGAGCTCTTGGAAATAGTTAGAACAGGAGAACCTTTAAAAAGAGTCCATGCCAGAAAAGAAATTCCCATATCCTTATCCCGCGTATTTGCTTTCGATTTTCGAAACGGAGAATTAATTCCTACTACTGATGAGATTAGGAAAAAACTTTCGCAGGATCTTATTCTAACCCAATAAGTTTTAATACCTCAGGCTTTATATCTACTATATCTTTATTAATAAAACGAAAAGCATAGAAATTTTCCAGCTTATAAAATATCGTTCCATAAAGAAATCCCTTTTCTCCATTTTGGGTGACGACTAGACTTTTAACTTTATCCAAACACATATCTCTTGGTTCCGGACAAATTAAATTACTTCTAAGCAGAGCCGGGGTCAGATTCGAGCTAACTATCTCTCTTCCTCTAAATCTCATCCAAAAGTTAAAACCCGCTAAAACAGTTGTCTCATCAAAATAACCATTATCGTGATCTGTAGATTCATCAAAATAAAAAATTGAAGGTTCTGTTTTACTGAAATTAGTCAGGAATGACCACAATTTATTTTTCATTCTGGTATGCTCATTAGCATCCATTCCGGCGTAGTTTAATTCATATGTAAAATAATCGGCGATGACTTTTGAATTAAAACTAATAATAGGTATCAGCAATAATAGGACCATGAAAGCTAATTGTTTTGTAAATTTTGACTTTAAAAGTTTATTAAAAATAATTGTTATTAATCCGGCTATAAATAATGAAGATCCAATAGCAGGAATTGTTAAATATCTATGAACTCCGGTAAATATTAAGATATAATCCGTTGCAGCCCAGGTTAATATTATAAAAACTAAAGATATGACTGTTCCTCCTACCATGCTGATAATCAAACTATCTTTTCTCCCAGTATCAAGCCACTCTTTAAATAAAGCTATATTCAAGGAAATTACAAACGTCCCTAACAGAGCAGGCAAAACAGTGTTTATATCAAAATGCATTTTCCCGACGTCAGGAATATAAAGCTGGTGGCTGGATAATATATAAATTAAAACTGAGAAAAAACTTACAGAAATTAAAGTTATCAGTATAAATTTTCTTTTCTTTTTAGATAAAAACAGTGCTAAGAATGAAGTTACAAACGTAAATATAACAAAAGGACCGCTAATAAAAAATGTCATGAAGGAAAATAGACTATTTATATTGGGAATACCCAAAATCTTCCAATAATCTCTAGGAAGAAATAAACTCCCAAAAGAAATAACCGGCGACATGAGCACCTGCCAGTTCCCTAAAACTAATCTATTATATGTGTCTCTTGTATTGCCACCAAAAAAACCTGCAAAATCAGAACGGTTGAATAAAAATATCATCAAAAAAACAACAGCGAAAGTAGTTAAACGCTTAACAATTTCAAGGAGTACCTTTTTTGAGTAATTGTTTTTAAACCACCAAAATATTTCTATTAATAATACTGCAGGGACTAAAGGATACATTCTATCTGTAGCTAAAAGAAGAACTAAAAATAATAATACAACTGCAATTAAAATCTCCCAGACATAATTCTTTTTTTTATTAATCAACCGCCAGTACCAAACAAAAAACAAACTCATCAAAGGAATTGCAACAAACAAACCGCTTGTCGAAACTGTATACATTACCCCTACTGCCGAGTAGGAAACGGTATATATCAGGGTAGCCAAAGATGCTGCCAATTTATTTCTTGTTGTTAATAAAATAACAGGGAAAATACTAAGAACCGATATAAGCTTAAAAACGTGAGTAATAATCTGAAAGTTTTTGTAGTCAATACCAAAAAAATTTTCTATCAATCCAATGTAATAGAATTGGTATGCATAAATACCCCATTTCCATGCTTTTGATATGTGCTCAATCGGATTAGGATAAGATAAACTGTGTTCTTTAAAGCTTAATATTAACTTCCAATCTACATCTGCAAAACCATACCGAAGATGCGGCTGCAAAATAAAATATTGTAGGGCTGTAACTAGAAAAGCTAGAAGCAGAAAAGGTAAAAGAAGAATCTTGAAACTTATTCTATTCATAAAATATATCTGAACCTTATCCTTAGTCTAATTTCTCTAAGTTCAGATCAATTGAGTTAATAGTGTGCTGTACTAGCATCCAAAAGCTAGTATTTGCAGGATATTGATCTCTCAAACTTGCCAAAAGAATCTTGTAGTTAGTCAAAAGCTCTTTTGTGCTGGGTACAGTTTTTGTTAACTCCGCTCTGTCCGTACTGATATAATCACTTAAGGCTCCAACTTGATAAGATAATCTTTGTGTAGACTTTTCAACTTCTCCAAGTAATTTGTTTTCAACCACATATTTTAACTCCGACATTCTTCTCAGGGTTAAATCGTTGTAATAATCCACTTTAGACTCCTTACTAAATTTAATAAAGAGTTCTCCTTTTTCAATTAATCTTTTAAAATTAAATAATAGGTAGCTGTCTGGATTTATTGTCGTCTTTGGCAAATTCAGTTCTGACGCTAAAGCGTTAACGGGAGAAAAAAATACTAAAAAGAATACAAAAAAAAGAATGGGTACCTTTTTATAACTGTCCTTCATGAAGTAATTATATCTGAATAATTTACCCTTTGACAACTACTGATTTAAACCTAAGTTCTATCCAAAGTTTAAATAAATCAATTAATGTTCTAATAACAATTAGGGGCTTAGCGTTTTTTGAATAGCCTGTTGACCGTGGGTGATATTTAGCCTGTGCCTCTAAAATATTAAGACCTTTATCCTTCGCTCTTACCACTACTTCCGCTAAATAAAATACTCCTTTGGATTTCGTCCTAATTTTTTCAAATAATTTAGTTTTATATATATGCACCCAATTATAATCTTTAAAGTTTAATCCGAAAAATATTTTCATTGAAACCATTAATGTATTGGAGAGTAAATGTCTATAGGGATTATAATCTTCCCTTCTTCCTCTATAAGTCAAGACTAAGTCTGCAGCAGTTGCTTTTTCCAGTCCATTTGAAATCTCTCTTAAAAACACCTGTCCGTCTGCCGGTAAATAAGTTGCGAATTCCTTTGTTGAATGTTTTATCCCGGTAATTATTGCTGCACCTAATCCTTGATTAAACTTGTGTCTGATTATTTTTATTTTGTAATTCTTTTTTACTTTTTCTAATTCTCTAGCAGTATCATCAAAACTTCCATCGTCAACAACTATCACTTCAAGACTGTTAATCAGTTTTCTAATTGAAGCTTTCTTTACATCTTTAAATATCTCTATAATTGTTTTACCTATACCGGCCTCTTCATTAAAAGTAGGAACAATAATTGATAAATCTATTTTTGAATTTTTATCCACGGTAGAAAAATTTTATTGCTTGACAAATGTATTCAATCTCTTCAAGTTTAAGTTCTGGAAACATTGGTAACGACAAGATTTCACCGGCCAGTTTTTCTGTCATCGGAAAGTCTCCCTTTTTATACCCCAAATCTTTGTAAGCCGGTTGCAAGTGTATAGGAATAGGATAATGCATTTGCGTAGAAATCCCTTTATTAGCCAGATATTTTGCCAGTTTTTCTCTCTCTTTTGTTCTAATAACATAAAGGTGAAAAGCATGATTGTAATTGGGAAATATTTTGGGAGTCATAACCGCTGTCCCATCTAAAAGCTTATTATATGCTTTTGCATGTTCTAATCTTTTTCTATTCCAGGTCTTTATTTTCCTTAGCTTTATCCTTAAAATTGCTGCCTGAAGATTATCTAATCTACTATTCCAACCTAAAACCAGATGCTTATATTTTTCTTCTTGGCCATAATTCCGTAAACACCTTACTCTTCTTGCCAAATCTCTATTATCAGTCACCACCATCCCACCATCACCATATGCACCTAAATTTTTCCCCGGGTAGAAAGAAAAAGCTGCAATATCCCCAAAGCTTCCGGCTTTTTTCTTATTAAAACTAGCTCCGTGAGCTTGACAAGCATCTTCTATTACATATAATTTGTACTTTTTAGCAAGTTTTAAAATAGCCTCCATATCTGCAACTTGACCATAAAGATGTACAGGCAAGATAGCCTTTGTTCTTTTAGTGATTAGTTTTTCTATTTTTCCTACATCAATATTAAAAGTATCTTCTAAAACATCTACCCAGACTGGTTTTGCGCCTGTGAAAGAAATACAGGAAGAAGATGCAATATAACTATTGGCAGGCGTGATTACCTCATCTCCTGACCCAATACCCAAAACCCTCAGACTTAGTTCCAAAGCAGAAGAACCGCTACCAACTCCTATTGCATATTTAACACCTAAAAATTTGGCAAATTCCTTTTCAAGCTTCTCACACTCTTCACCCAATATAAATTGGGATGCAGAGATGACATTTCTCATCGCTAAATCTACTTCGACCTTAATCTCTTCATATTGTCTCTTTAAATCTATAAGGTTTACTTTCATTTAATATTCCAATACTCCTTGTAAGGATAATGCTTCTTACCTTCAACATTGCATACAACATCTTCAACACGTTTTAAAAACTTGGCAGGATTGCCTACCCAAACCTCACCTGCAGGAATATTCTTTGTTACCGTAGATCCCGCTCCTACAACCGCCTTCCTTCCAATCCTCACATGCGGCAAAACTGTTACATTTGCTCCAATGACCGCTTCATCTTCAACTACCGCTCCGCCAAAACAAGTACGAGGCGAAGGGTTTACTGGATGCGGATCATCGGCAAATACTACATTTGGCCCAATAAATACTCTTTTACCTAAAGTGACAAGTTCTAAAAAACTTCCGGCATGAATCCGACAACCATCGCCAATCACATTACCCAGGCTGATAGTAGCACTATGCCATACTACCACTTCATTACCGATGATATTATCCTCTCGGATAAAAACATTTGGACCCGTTTGAAAATTATCACCTATTTTGACTCCTGCACACACTACAGTATATACTCTGAATATGGCATTTTTACCGATATTTGTTACATCTTTGTTTTCAACATCTTCCGAAAAACCCAAAATTACACCGGTATCTAGTCTATAATTTTTTCCCAGCTTTACATTTGGATAAATAATTCCGTTTTTATTCATAATTTTTTAACCATATTACTTTCCCATGGTTTTCTAAAGACTGCTGAGCCGCTACTAGCGCAACTACTGTATCCAAACCCTCCTCGCAAGGAGTAAATGGTTTTTTGTTTGTTATTACGCTTTTTACAAAATCCAAAACTACTTCTTTTAAAGGTTCCATATTTTCTAATTTTGGAACTATAATATCTCCAACTCTTAAAATTATATTCAATTTTGCAAAGTTTGGATCTTTATCAACTTGCGCCGATTTATCATAAATCTTAAGTTTGGCATCTCCTGATACATCATCAAAAACTGCCATTTTTTTTGACCCGATCACTACCAGTTGTCTTACTTTTAGCGGATCCAGCCAGGAGGAATGCAGATTAAAAAGTACTCCATTTTCATACTCAAAGGTTAAAAATACTACATCATCCATTCCTTTGATCAATAAATCTCTACCTCGACCTAAAACCGATATTGGCTTGGAGTCTAAAAGATAATTTGCGGTATAAATAAAATGAGGAGACAAATCCCACATCGCTGATACATCTTTTCTGATAGGTCCTAATGCATTGTATAAACCATACATATAATAAACTTTTCCTAATTCTCCACTATCAATCAACTCTTTTAGTCTTCTAATGCCGGGGTTAAACTTAAATGTGTGGTCTACCGCCAATATTCTTTTTTTCTTTTTGGAAAGAGCTACCAAATCTTTTGCTTCATCAACAGATGTAGTTAAAGGTTTTTCTACTAAAACATGTTTGTTGGCATCCAGTACGCTTTTAACAATTTGGAAATGGGTCTGTGCAGGAGTAACTACAATCACGGAGTCCACTCTTTTGTCTTTTAATACATCTGATACCCTTTTAGTAATCTTTATTGCAGGGTATAATCTTTTCATTTTGGCAAGCGCCTCTTTATTCTTATCACAACACCACAAGAAATCGGCATGATCTAACTCACTTAAGATTCTGGCGTAATTAGGTCCCCAGTAACCTACTCCTACCAGCGCAAACCCCAATTTCTTTTTCTTCATGTTATTTTTTAAGAGAATACTTTAAAATCTTAAAATAGTCAATTAACCAGGACTGATGGTAAGTTTGCTGAATAAAGCCTCTTTTAAATCAATGCTTTTAGGTTTAATTAATAAACTTGCGATACCATCATCTCGAGCTTGAGATACATAGTTTGGATTATCATCTACAATAACAGCATTCTCGGCTTTAATAGCTAATCTATCTAAAGCCATTTGAAAAATATCCGGCTGCTCTCTTTTTTTATTTCTTCCTTCTTTGCGAGTCTTTAATTCAAATGAAGCGAGAATATCCTTTTGATTTAGCCCGGAGAATGTATCAAGGAGCAATTGCTTTATTCGTATAAAATGAGAAGGAATAGTGTTAGTTAAAACCGCTACCCTAAATCCTTTATCTACTAACTCATCAATCAAAGCCTTTGTTTCTTCCTTAATTTTAAATTTAGTGGCAAAAAAATCCTCCGCTTTAACCTTTATTTGAATATTAAGTATTTGTTCCAACTGCCGGCAAGCTAGCTCTTCATCTATTTGGCCTCTTTGCATAAGCGGCACTACTTGATTTAGTGCACCCTCAAGTCGGCCTGCCTCAATACCACTTAAACCTACCATATTATTAATCATTTCCGGATCTGGATCTTCTGTAATCACCCCTCCAAAATCAAAAATTACAGTATTCCTTTTTTCTCTTGCCTCCTTTTCTCTCGCCTGTATACGCTGTAACCTTTCCACAGCTAGAACGATTCTGGGCGCTTTTTCTGGTTGTCTTCTCAATATCTCTCTCAATTTAATTTCTTCGGCGGTAGCTGGTAGGTTTTTAAGAAAGGCAATAAGTTGCGATTCGTCTATCGTCCCTACGGTATCCATAAATTCTTTCTGAGCAGCATAGCAATAATCATGAATCCTCCAAAATTCAGTTTCTTCAGTTGACATAGTTTGCCCATGAACTTGCCTTGATTTAAAATCTGCAAATCTTTCTTCCAAACTGACTACCTCTCCGGTAGCATAATGATCGGCTAAGACTATTATTTTCTCTTCCCAATTTGCCGGCTCATCGTTATAACCGTCCATACCGTAAAGATGTGTCACTAACATTTTTTTAATTCTATCTTTATTCGGAAAGTTTATACTCTCATCATCTAAGATCCTTACTCCGGCTTGAACATGATCCATACCTGGATATTCTTTTTCGTACCTTTTGGCAAAATCTTCTAATAAACCCCCATTCCCCACTAAATCCACGTTAATGTTACACCAACTTTGATCACCTTTATGTACTTGGTTGGCTAAATTTGCCATTCCCATAGCCACCCTTCTAACTAATAGGGAATGATTTATTACCCCCCACCATTTTTCCTGATCAATAACTCCAAAAAGCGCTCCTCCTTCCACTGCTTTCAGATGTCCTTCAATCTCTTCTACTTTACCCGATAACAGTGAAAGCACCACATGATGAGGTAAATTTAAATGCGGTCGGGCTTCGGTTCTTTCCATAAATATTCCATAATTATATTACGGCTTGACTGCTTTAACAAATACATTCACCCCCGTTTTTTGAGGAAAAATTTCATTTAATTTATCAACCCAATTCACAAATCTAAAAGCTAATTCTATTAAGTAAGGTTTCTTTGTTTCTTTAAATTTTGATATTTTATCTGCAATTCTGCTGGAAATTTTTACATCGTAAAGCAGGCGGGCTACAACATTTACCAAATAATGGTTAAATGGCAAACACCAAAAGGTCAGTTCTTCTGCTTGCTCTATCTTAAACCCTACTTTTTCAACTTTTCCTTTTAAGTCTTTTAAAGAATATAGCCTGATGTGTCCACTCCAAAATCCTGAGAAAAAACCGTTTTTAATATGAGTATTGAAATAATGTTGCAAGAACCAATTAATAGGATCCCACAGGAACGGGTAATTTTGATTTGGAACCGAAATAACCAATATACCTCCTGGTTTTAGAATTCGAAAAATTTCTTTTAATGCCATAGAATCATTTTCCAAATGTTCCAAGACTTCAGAGGCGACTGTCTTATCAAATGAGTTGTCTTTATAAGGCATTTTATGTAAATTACCGTGTATAAATTCGATTTTCTTAGATAAAGAGTTTTTTGCCTCTGCTAAAGCTTTAATATCGTTATCGCAACCAGTTAAATCAAGTTTAACCGGCAGATTGGAAAGCAGATACAGATAATAACCTGTTCCGCAACCCAAATCTATAATTTTTTCATTCTGATCAAGATTTAACTCTTCGATAATACGCCTGGCTCTACGCTTGAGCGACATATCTCCCGCATTAGAAAGTAGTTTTTCTAGTTTATCCTTTATATGCTTTGATAATTGTTTGGACATTAGACTCTGAGTACCTCCTTTCAACAAACTTACGAGCTTTATCGGCAAGCTTTTTTAATACCGAAGGGTTTCCATAAAGATAGTTTAATTCATCTTTTATATTTTCGGGAGTTGCCTCAATAAATCTACCCACAGTTTTATCCATAGCCTCAGGAATTGCTCCTCTTGCGGACGCTACAACCGGCGTTTGGCAAGCCAGTGATTCGATAATGACCCGACCAAATCCTTCTTCGGAGACAGAAGGAACAATGATACAATCTGCCGCACTATAATATAATCTAATATCAGCTTGGTCAACTTTTCCGATAAAAGATACATTTTCTAATTTCTTGGTTTGCTCCCGCACATACTCTTCCATGGGACCACTACCCACAATCAACAGGTTAATCTTTTTATTCCACGAAGAAGCAGACTCAAGTAGAAATTTTATCCCTTTTTCCTCAATCAATCTGCCGACAAACAAAATTATGAATTTACCTTCCAAACCTAATATTTTTTTAGCATACGGTATTTTTTTAAACTTTTGTAAATCAACCCAGTAGGTAAATACGCTTAACTTTTCTTTTTTTATCCCCAACTTCCTAATTTCTTCACTTGATTTCTTTGATAAACTTAAGACAATGTCGCAATTTGAAAAAATCAATTTTACAAAATCACAGTATAAACCTTGCTTTGGAAAAGAATAAATACTATGCAAGGAAACTATAGTTCTAATTTTAAAAATTTTTCCCCAAAAGACCGCTGATACGGCCGCCGAAATACCGTGAGCATGTAGAACATCAGGCTTATAAAAACCAATAGCAAAAGGTGTTAAAAAAAATAATCCGGGAACCAGATAAATAAATTCAAGGATAGGGTGTTGAACTAACCTTTCAAAAAAGCCTCTTAACCAGGGTATTCTTAAAATAGTCAGGTTTTTCTCTTTTTCAAATATTTTCCATTCTGTCTCTGTAGAAAGGGGCTGATAAGCTAAAGCGAAAACTTTCCAGTTCTTCTTAACTAATGAATCGAATAAGTCACTTAAATGAGTTTCTACTCCCCCGACATTTGGAAATAAATGGACCGTTAACTGCAGAACTTTCATCTTCTTGCTCTCCCCACTACATAACCCAAGCCGCCACCTATTAGCTCAACCATTAACATACACACCATTGCCAAAGCTAAAATAGGGTGTTTGACTAACCTAGTCCAATTTTTGTAAAACAAAGGTCTTAAAAAATAAATAGTTTTTGGACTAAAAATAGGGATATCATGTTTAGATAAATATTTGTGAGCATTTAAACCGTAATAAAATTTCTTTTTAAAAAGAGTTGCCAGGAAAATTTCTTGTTCATGATGATAAATTTTCTCTATGCTTCTCCCGATTTTATATCCTGCCTCCCTGATACGATCCGGTAAGTCCCAGTCTTCCGGTCCGGTAATAGTCTCGTCATATCCATCCACTTTATTAAATATTTTCTTGGAAAAAAATCTCGCTGCATCTGTAATTGGGTCTCCTTTTTCACTATAAAATGACCGCTCATATGCTTTAACCTCACCCCAAAAGTTAGTCCATTTTGATTGTTCAGGCACCACCATCCCTTCCGCTTTTTCCTGATTAATTTTCTCAACACAGTCCTCAATTACTTTTGGGGTTAGTTCCATATCAGCATCTAAGAAAAATAAGAAATCCCCTGTGGCTTTTTTAGCACCGAAATTTCTCTGTGCAGACCTTTCCGGACCTTGCTGATAAATTTTCACCTTTCTAAACTTCCCGGCAATACTCAAAGTCTTATCATCGGAATTATTGTCTATCAAAATTATTTCTATATATTTATATGTTTGTTTTAGAATACTTTTAAGCAAATTACCAATAACGGCATCCTCGTTTTTAGCAGTTATTATTACGGAAACCAGGTTCTTCTTTTTCATATTCCCAAATGATATCATATTCCAAATTACTCATGATCAACAAAAATATCTGGCAATTACCCTCTTATCAGATACATCAATTTAGAAAAAAAGCATCTAAATATTGTGTCTGTGTTCCGGTTTTAAACGAGGGAGAAAAAATAAGGAAACAATTACAAAGAATGCTACCATTTTCCAAAATGGCAGATATTATTATTGCCGATTGGGGCAGTACTGATGGATCAACAGATCCTAAGTTTTTAAAAAAGATGAATGTTCGCACTTTACTTACTTTAAAAAGCCCAGGCAAACAAGGAACCCAACTGCGAATGGCTTTTTTTATACCTTAAAACAAGGATATAAAGATATTATCCAAATTGATGGAAATAATAAAGATGGAGTTGAAGCAATACCAACTTTTATAAAAGCCCTTGATGAAGGATTTGATTATGTTCAAGGATCTAGATTTATTAAAGGAGGAAAAGCTATTAATACTCCACCTATGAGATATTTTGCGGTTAGAATTCTTGCTGCTCCTATTTTATCCTTGGGAGCAAGGTATTGGTATACAGATGTTACTAATGGTTTTAGAGGTTACAGCAGCAAATACTTACTGCACCCAAAAGTTAAACCTTTTAGGGATATATTCACAAGCTATGAATTTAATATGTACCTTACAGTCAGAGCTAATCAATTAGGTTTAAAAACTAAAGAGATTCCGGTTGAGAGAAAATATGATCCGGGAAGAGTTCATACAAAAATCAGTTTTTTCAAAGGAAATTTTAATTTCTTACTATTTCAAATAAAAGCAACTTTAGACTATTACAATCCCAAAAATTAAAGCCTTGGGTATTTTTTGGATAAATTGGCAAAACCTTTCTCTATCTTATTCATTGCCTGCTGATGTAAAACAGGTGTAGCAGCTACTATCCAAGACAACTGGATATCATCCGACCATGAACCATCAGAATTAAATTTCCATAATCTAGCTTTATCCAAAAGAACTCCATGGGCATCTGTTACTACCATTCCCAACTCTTTTAAGATTAAGAATTCAGGTGCAATATCCATCGGGCCTAGAGCTTTTGAGTTTGGTTTTAGCATTACAGGAAGATAAGGATAATCTAAAACTAACCTTCTTCTTAAATCTACATGAAGTTCATTTTGTCCTCTTACTAAAGACAAAGCAGAATATGAATCTGAAGGATATTCTGTCTTGAAGCTTACCTCCTCAAGTAAAGGATCTATAACTATTCCTGTTAGCTCTGCTGACATGGAGTATGTTTCATATACTAATGAAACATCTTTAAGTTGTGAGGTTACATTTTCTTTAGCTTTTATCTCAATTAAAGCAGCATTTCTACCTGTAGCAGGTGCTACTTCATGCACACCAAATCCTTTTCTAGCAACTAACATTTTCCTCTCCTTAATTGCTAAAACTACAGCTCCCTCTACATCTGCTAAAGTTGGATTATTTATATCTCCTCTTATTATTGCAATATTTACACAAGCCATTTCTGCCCCAATATTTGCAGGCCTAGACCCATCAACCGGATCTATTAAAAATATCCAATCTGGCTTACCATCTGGTGGTATAACCTTCCCCTGATCTTCAGTTACATATCCATATAAAATTCTTTTTCTCCAGGCTCTTTGAAAAGAAGCCTTAACTATCCCTTCTGCTACTGCATCTAAAACATAATTAAAATCGTGAGAAATCTCATTTATAGGAACATCCTTCTGTTTATTACCATAAACAGGTTTTACAGTTCGTGCAATCTGTTTTGCAACTTTTATTCCAAAGTCAATTTGCGGATTAGCAGATAGGAATTGATCAAGTTCAATCATATTAAGAAGTAACCGTATATACTTTTGCTAAACCCATTCTCCAAGGAGCTGTAGCGTGCAGTTTCAAAATTGCATCAGCAGCAATATTGCCTCCCAATAAGTATCTACGCCACACGTCTGGTCTTACATCATCTGTCTGTAGCCAGCGATCTACTTCAGTCATTTCAATGGCAAAAAGAGCTGTATTTTCATTATAATCTCTCGCCTTTCTCCACTTAGCTTCTATGTTTTCAGCTAGCTCAACAGTCTCTGCAATGAAACAATAAGCGGGATAAGCAACACCTTTCTCCATTGCAATACCTAACAATCTTATTCTCTGGGGTAAAACAATTACATCCAATTCTTCATGAAAACTTCTAAATGAGGTACCAAAAGGCGAAAAATCCAAAGCAGGCTCCATTTGCTCTTCCTCTGTAACAGACACTCTTCTTGCATTAAACCCTTGCGATTGGGACCGAACCATCATCAAAATACGGCCGTTTGGATCAAGTAAAACATTGTGACTACAAACAGCCCATGGAATATTAGTTTCGTAACTAGCATTAGGAGCATCAGCTCGATTTACCACCACTTGTCTCTCGTGTTCTGCAAATAAAGCTTTAGAGGCATCTGCTTGGGGTAAACCCCAGGCAGTATAATAATCGGTTATAACCGCATCTGTTTGCAGAATACCGTTTATGATAGATATTCTTTGAGCGGCAACTTTTAATCCATTGAAGTCAGTTTGCCTAAGTTTTTGAGTAGTTGACCAAGCCACTTGAAGAGGTTTGATTAAATTTTTCGGCGTGTAATTGACAAAAGAAGAATTAGGATCGCCACCAATATATATTGGATTGAGATTATATCTGGTTTCTTCCGGTTTCCAACCATCAGGTTTAGCTACCAATTGCACTACTTGTCCTAAATCTCTGGGTTCAACATCGATTTGCATGTGCTATAGGATAACATAAAAAGGTTTCTGTGTCAAATCAGATCAGGCCTTTTTGTTTTAATTCTTTTTGAGCTTGGGAAAATCTATCTTCTGCTTTTTGGGTAGCACCCCATTCAATTAGCTCTTTTAATCCCTGCTCCAGACTAACTTTCGGTTCCCATCCCAATATTCTTTTTGCTTTTGAGATATCTGCATAGCAGTGTCTGATATCATTTTTCCTAAATTCTTGATTAACCTGAATTAATCCGGATTTCCCCAATAGTTTAGACAAAGTCTGGCTAACTTCTAAAATTGTTGTTCCTTTACCTGACCCTATGTTAAACATTTGATAATTGGCATCTCCACTCACCAAAGCCAGAACAAAAGCTTTAGCAACATCATGCACTGAAACAAAATCCCTTGTTTGTAATCCATCTTCATAAACTATTGCAAACTGGTTATTTTTTAATCTGCTTATAAAAATTGCTGTCACCCCGGTGTAGGGATTAGAGAGACTCTGTCTGGGTCCATAAATATTAAATCCTCTCAAAACTACAGTAGGAAGATTGTAAAGTTTTCCAATAATTAAAGCCATATCTTGTTGAGCCTTTTTGGTAAATCCGTAAATGCTATTCGGATAATCTAAAGCATTTTCATCTGTTGGTTTTGGTTCCACAACTTGTCCGCAAATTGGACAATACAAATTCCAATCTTTCTTTTTTAACTGTCCTTCTTCCCTTAAAGGAGGCCTTACAATACCGCATTTTTTACACAAATAATTCCCCTCACCATACCCGGTCATGCTGGAAATAGTAATAAACTTCTTTATATTGTTTTTAGTATTAATCAGTAAATCCAATAAGTTTGCTGTCCCTAAAATATTAGAGTCAACGTATTTTTTGATTTGATAATTTGATTGGCCAACCCCTACAGCCGATGCTAAATGAAAAATAGCATCTATTCCATCAATGGCTTTTTTTAAATCTGAGTTATTTCTCACATCTCCTTTTATAAATTCAGCGTTTTTATTAAGATACGCGGGCTTTTCGCCAAAATGCACCTGTTCTTCCAGATTGTCAAAAATCCTAACTTTATATCCTTCTTCAACAAGTAAATCTACTAAAAATGATCCTATAAAACCTGCTCCTCCTGTAACTAAAATATTTTTATAATTTGAGCGAAGCGAAAATTTCAAGCTTTGCTTATATTTCATATTTTAAGGATTATATAAACCAAATGCTGCTTTTATAATTGCCATCAAAAATTTAATATTTCCTTTTAGAAAACTTATTTTTGTGGGAACTTTTCCACCAGGATATATCCTCGTAACCGGTATCTCCTTAGTTTTTAGTCCCAACTGATTTGCTCTGACAGTTAG
>JAHIUE010000002.1 GCA_018817205.1 Patescibacteria group bacterium
ATCCTTACGAATGGTGTTTTGGTATGCTCAAAGCGGCTGCCCTTTTGACCTTAAATATCCAAAAAACCGCTTTAGACTGCAACATGTCTTTAAAAGATGCCAGCGCTTTTAATATCCAGTTTTTGGAGGGAAAACCGATTTTGATTGATACTCTGTCTTTTGAAAAGTATGAGGAGGGAAAACCCTGGATAGCATATAAGCAGTTTGCGGAACATTTTCTGGCGCCGCTTGCTTTAATGTCGCTTACGGATATCAGGCTTAACAGGTTGTCCGCTCTTTTCCTTGACGGTATTCCCGTTGATTTGGCTTCCCGTCTTTTGCCATTCCGTTCCCGTTTTAAACTTTCTTTGCTGTTTCATATACATGTCCATTCTTCAAGCCAAAAAAGATTTTCCCAAACAAAATTGACCGATACCCAGATGAAACATAGCTTTAGTTACCGGGCGCTATCGGGTTTATTGGACAGTCTGGAAGGGGCAATAAAGGGTTTGAAATGGAATCCGAAAAAGACCCAGTGGGCTGATTATTATGAGGAAAACAATAACTATAATAATGAAGCTTTAAAACAGAAAGCAGAGCTTACCGGAGAATTTCTTAAATCTATTAAACCAAAAACTGTCTGGGATATGGGAGCAAATACCGGTTTTTTCTCAAGAATTGCTGCCGAAACTAAAGCTTTGGCGATTTCCTTTGATGCGGATTTGGGAGCTTTGGAAAAAAATTACCTGGAAACGGCAAGCAATCAGGAGAAAAATATCCTGCCCTTGTTTTGCGATTTAACAAACCCCAATCCCGCCCTTGGCTGGGCCAATCAGGAAAGATCATCGCTTTTTCAAAGAGGGCCTGCTGATGTTATTTTAGCTTTAGCTTTGATCCATCATCTGGCAATTGCTCAAAATATACCGCTCTCATACATTGCTTCTCTTTTTTCCGGACTTGGCAAATATTTAATAATAGAATTTGTTCCCAAAGAAGATCCGCAAGTAAAAAAGCTGCTTGCGAACAGGGAGGATATTTTCCCAAACTACACCCAGGAGGATTTTGAAAAAATATTTAAAGAATTTTTTAAGATCAAAAGAATCTGTCCTATTGATAAAAGCCAAAGAATATTATATTTAATGGAAAAACAAAAAAATGAATAAACTAAGGTTTATACACCCGTTTCTTTTTGCTATTTATCCGGCGCTATTTTTATATGCTTACAACATCAGTCATTTTAAAGAAAATGTACTAATAATACCGCTTGTAATATCGCTTATTTTTGCAGGAACGGTCTTTTTAATAAGTTTGCTAATTATCAGAAAACCGGAAATTTCAGCAGTAATAAGTTCATTTATAATTTTGGTATTTTTCTCATATAGCAGATTGAGAGAGCCTGCAAGAAATGTTTTTATCAGTTCCGATAAAATTCTTTTTGCAGCCATCATATTAATTTTGGTTATTATTATTTTCTTAAGTTTACGCTACAAACACTATCTTAAAAATATCAATAAAGCATTAACCGTTTTCTCTATGATTCTTGTGATAATTGCACTATACAACATTGCATCTTCTGAGATAAAACTGGGAAGAATATTTCTGCCCGGCTTGGGAAATGAAACAAATCAACTCCAGAGTTCCGGACTAATCCAAACTCCCGATATCTACTATTTTGTCCCTGACAGATATGCGGGAGATAAGACTTTGAAAGACTACGGTTTTGACAATAGCACCTTCGCCAATTTCCTTAAAAATAATGGTTTTTATATTGCTTTGGATTCCACATCCAATTACCCCAAAACCTTTTTATCTTTGGGTTCAACTCTGAATATGGAATATCTGGATTTTCTAACCCAAAAGACAAACGGGGGAGCTACTTCCGATCAATCCATAGTTACCCCTTTGGTACAAAATAACAAAATCATCCAATTTTTAAAAAGCAAAGGCTATTCATATATCCATGTTGGTTCGGGTTGGGACCCAACAAGGTCAAACCCTTATGCCGACTACAATTTTGTAATGAACGGCGGAAGATATCCTTTTACAAATGAGTTTACCAGTGGTTTTTTACATACTACTCTAGCTTCGCCGATACTCAAAAAATTATATCCCGATACCACCGCAGTATCTCAAAATCCAAAGAACAATGACCACAGGAGCAGGGTCCTTTATGAATTTAGTGTATTTGATCAAATTCTTGAAATGGATGGCCCGAAATTTGTGTTTGCCCATATTTTGCTTCCGCATGACCCTTATGTTCTGGACAAGGATTGCGAACCGTTAACAGAAAAAACCGTAAAATCAAGAACAGGAGTAGAAAACTACTTAAATCAACTCCAGTGTACCAATCAAAAAATAGAAGAAGTTATTGAGAAAATTCTTGCCAATTCCAAGACTAAACCGATTATTATTATCCAAGCAGATGAAGGCCCTTCGCCGATTGTGAATAAAATCTCCAGCAATGTTAATTGGAAAGACGCCGGCGACGCTTCGCTTAACGAGAAATTCCCAATCCTTAATGCTTATTTTTTGCCGGACTTAAAAAACAATCCTTTATATCCATCTATTACTCCGGTGAATTCTTTCAGGGCAATTTTTAACAGTTATTTTGGTACCGATTTACCCCTGCTGCCTGACAGAAATATTATTTTTGAGGATAATCACAACTTTTATAAATTCATTGATGTGACAGACAGATTAAAAGCCGAATGATCAATGGAAAATATACCTTATTTGAATCCCGGGTTAAAGCCTTTAAGAAGAAAGCGGAAAAATCGAGTCAGGTTTTTGTTGTTAATTCTTATCGGATTAATAGTTGCTTATGCGATTTTTGCCAAATTAATTAAACCGGTTGTCCCGTTGCCATTGATTAATCCTACTCCCAATATCTTAAAGACAGGAACTTCCTTAAAAAATACAGTAGAAAAAACTATGGAAGAAGCAAAAGGAACTTACGGGATTGCAATTAAGAATTTAAAAACAGGTGAAACATATTATTCCAACGAGCATGAAGTTTTTGGAACGGCAAGTCTTTACAAGCTTTGGGTTATGGCAGTAGTTTATAAACAGATCCGAAACGGGCAGCTGGCAAAAGATCAGGTTTTAAGCGAGGATGTTGCTGTCCTAAATCAAAAATTCAGCATTGATCCGGAGTTTGCGGAACAAACAGAGGGAACAATTACTTTTACGGTCCATGCTGCCCTAAACCAGATGATTACCATTTCCCACAATTATGCCGCCATGCTTTTGAGTGAAAAAATTAAATTATCAACTGTGGCGGATTTCCTTAAAGACAACAAGTTTTCCGAATCTTCAATTGGAACGGATAGCACTCCTCCCAAATCTACCGCTTCCGATATCGCCCTGTTTTATGAGAAATTATACAAAGGAAAGCTTGCCGACAAAGAGTATACGGATGAAATGATCAGTTTATTAAGAAATCAGCAGCTTAACAATGGTTTGCCAAAATATTTGCCGGATGAGATATCTGTTGCCCATAAAACCGGAGAGATTGATTTTTTAAAGCATGACGCGGGAATAGTCTTTACCGATAAAGGAGATTACATTATTATCATTATGTCTGAAAGCGATTCTCCTGCGGGCGCGCAGGAAAGAATAGCTCTGGTTTCAAAAGCAGTCTATGATTATTTTAATGAGGAATAGGCAATAGTTGACAGTTGACAAAAATTTTACAAGTATGGTACGGTATTTTTAATGTCAAATCTTACCGATGATTTGAAAGATGCTCTTTCTTCCGTAATTTCCGGATCAGGCGATGTGGTGGCTACAACCCGTGATGTGGCAAAAAATACTATCATTAAAACCCTTCAAGCGGGTGGAGATATAGCAACAACTTCAGCGGATACAGCAGGTAAAATAGTTTCCGAAGGCGTCAGGGTAGCTTCGAAATCGGGGGTTTCTGCAACAGCGACTGTGACGGGTCTTGTGGCAGGCTCTATTAAAGGAGTTAAAGAGGTTGGAGGAGATATTGGTAAAGTAGCCACAGAAGCTGCCCGTGGTGCAGTAGCAAGCGTTAATGATGTTGGCGGTGATGTGGGGGAGGCGGCAGTTTCCGCTGTAGAAGGATCAATTCAAGCAGCGCGCGATATTGGAACGGATTCAGGAGAACTTGCTAAAGATGCGGTTGTCGGTAGTCTTAAAGCTGCAGACGAAATTGGTTCCGAGGCTGCAAGCTCGGTCAGAAAAGCTTTGCTTAATGCCGCGGCTTTGCCACACGATATTATTGATGCCCTCTTGACCGGCAAAACTGATTAATGGTCTTAAGAAGTGAAATTTCTCCCCTAGTTGTTTTGATTTGACCAGTCAATGAATCTTTTGCAGTATTCGAAACTTTCGAAGTCTCCTTCTTTCTGATTGATAAATTCCTGACAACGGGTTTTTTCCGCATCTTGAGCTTTTTTGATTAATTTATACTTCCGGGCATCCTCTATGTTTTGTTGCGCCTCTATTAATAATTTATTCGTTTTTTGATACCAGAAATAGGCTGCGGCGGTTAAAGCTGCAAAAATCAATATAAACAAAATCAGTATCTTTATTTTCCAGCCCATATGCTTATCTTACTAAATTTTACCCATTCTATTCAACAGGAGGAAAAAATGGGAAAAGTTGCATGTTTGCAATTATGATATATAATGCAGGGAATGCAAATATTACTTCTTATCCCTCTGGTTCTGATTTTTTTGTATTCCATAAAACAGGTTAATCAATATGAGCGCGGGGTCAAATTCAGATTTGGTAAATATGCGGGGCTGATGGAGCCCGGCTGGAGGCTTGTCTGGCCTGTTATAGAATCCTGGGTAAGGATAGATATGAGGGTAAAGGCGGTTGATGTACCTGATCAGGAAGCCATAACCCGGGATAATGTTTCCGCAAAGGTTAATGCCGTTATTTATTACCGTGTCAGTTTGGCAAACAAGGCAATAATTGAAGTGGAGGATTTCTACTATGCCGTATCCCAGCTGGCGCAAACCACCATGCGGAATGTGGTGGGAGAAACCGCCCTTGATGACCTTCTATCCAAAAGAAACGAGGTGGCAGATAATATCCAAAAGATTATAGATAAAGCTACAGACCCTTGGGGAATAAAGGTGGAATCTGTTGAACTAAAAGATATTATTCTGCCGGATGAGATGAAACGGGTTATAGCAAGGCAGGCAGAAGCCGAGAGGGAGAGAAGGGCAATCATTATCCGGGCAGAAGGAGAAAAAGCCGCAGCGGAAAATATAGCTCTGGCTGCAGGAAAACTTGCCAAGACTGCAGGGGGTTTGCATGTCAGGACACTTCAAACTTTAGGTGAACTTTCTGCTGACAAGAATAATACAATTGTATTTGTTACCCCTCTTGAGATTCTCCGTGCCTTTGAGGGCCTGGTCAAAAAATCCCCCCAAAAATAAGCAGAGGGTAGATATTTGCGTTATTGATCTTGAAGTATATTTCGACATATACTTTATGAAGTAGTTGCACTAAACAGATGAATTTTTTAAAAACATCAATAGGCATATTCGGAAAAACAGCTGGCTGGTTTTTTAGAACTTCGTGGAAAAAACGGATTGTCATTATTTTGGTAATTCTGGTTGCCGGGTTCTTTTTAGGCAGAGAAATTTTTTCCAAGAAAGGGGACGGGTATATTTTCGATACGGTTCAAAAGCGCACAGTAACTGAAATAGTTTCCGAATCAGGAACGGTCGTTACAAATGACAGCGTAAATATTTATTCTCCAACCAATGGGGTGATTGAGAAAATTTTAGTCTCAAATAATGAAGAAACTAAAGAGGGCCAAATATTATTTACGGTTAAAAGCACGGCAACTAGAGAAGAGAAGGCAAGTGCGTTTGCAGCTTACAAAACAGCGGAGGCAACATTGCAACAGGCGGAAAATACTTTAAGAGATAAAGTTGCAATACGGACTAAAATCCTGGATGATGTTAAAGACCATAGTAAAGATGAAAGTTTTACGCAGAGGCAAACGCGTACAACAGCCGAAGTTGCAGCTGACAACGCATATGATGCTGTTAAAGCAGCCGGGGCAGCGTTAACTTCCGCCCAAGTTGCGTATCAAGCAACCCAAAATGCTAAAGTTACAGCGCCTGTTGTAGGTATTGTATCTAATTTGTCTGTTGCAAGCGGAAGCAGTATAACTGTGAATAGCCTTCTTACCCCATCATCGCCTGTACTGATGATTGACGGTCCGGGGGCAACAGAAGTAATGGTTTCTGTTGGTGAAGGCGACATTAATAAGATTAAGATTAATCAGGCAGTTGATATTGAGGCAGATGCAGTAAGTGACAAGGTTTATCAAGGTGTTGTTAAAAGATTTGATGAGAACGGAACTGTTACCGAAAGTATTGTCAAGTTTAATGTTTATATTGAAGTAGGCAGTCCTGATGACAAACTTAAGCCGGGTATGACTGCAGACGTGGATATTATAACTAATAAGTTGGAAGGGGTATTGTCCGTACCAAACACAGCAATAAAGCCTTATCAAAAAGGCCGCGCCGTCAGAAAGTTAGGCAGCAATGGCGAGCTTGAGTTTATACCCGTAAAGATTGGTATAAGAGGGGAAGAGTTTACTCAAATTACAGAAGGACTGGGAGAGGGGCAGCAGATTATAGTATCTCTTGCTAACGAGAAAGTAGAAAGAAAAAGCCCGTTTGGATTCTAGTATGGTAAAAACAGATACACCTCTTATTAACCTGCAGGGGGTTGTAAAAAAATACCCGATCGGAATAGATGATTTCTATCAGGCGCTGAATGGGGTAGATGCAAGTGTTGACGAAGGAGAATTTGTAGCAATTATGGGACCTTCAGGAAGCGGCAAATCAACTCTTATGCACATAATGGGAGCACTGGATACTCCCACCCAAGGCAAACAATTTTTCAAGGGTAAAGATATTGCCAGTTACAGCGAAGACCAGCTGGCAGAAATTAGAAATAAGGAAATTGGTTTTGTATTTCAGTTTTTTAATTTACTCCCCAGGGTAACCGTATTTAAAAACGTTGAGCGCCCAATGCTTTATGGGGGAATTCCGGCAAATGAGCGCAAAAAACGCGTCATGGATGCACTATCGATTGTCAATATTGCCGATAAGGCGGAAAATCTATCTAATCACATATCAGGAGGCCAAATACAAAGAGTTGCAATAGCAAGAGCCCTGATAATGGACCCCTCAATTATACTTGCCGATGAACCAACAGGGAATCTGGATACCAAGACTGCTCATGAAATTATGAACATATTAACCGGCCTTAATAATAAAGGCAGAACTATCGTAATTATCACTCATGAGGAGGATATTGCAAACTTTGCAAAAAGAAAAATAAAAATCGTAGACGGCAAAATCGTGTCAGATACCAAAAACAATAAAAATTAATTATGGAACTGAAGGAAATTTTACAATCGGCAATACAAGCATTAAGAATTAATGCTCTCAGATCGTCTTTGACTATGCTGGGTATAATCATCGGTATTACTGCCGTAATTCTTATTTCATCTGTTGGGCAGGGGGCTGTTGCCTTTATTTCAAATGAGTTAACATCATTCGGCACTAATTTTTTCTCGATTAATCCCGGAAGTAATTTTGTCAGCGCCATGACTGGCGGAGGAGAGCCAATAACAATTTCCGACATTGAAGCAATTGAAGATGCCAATATCCCAAACATTGAAAATATTGCCCCATTTTCTTATACCAACAAACTTGTTTCTGCTAATGATGAATCTGTCAGGGTTAGCGTATACGGATTGACACCGGAGGCTCAAGTATTACTTAAGCCCAATCTTATTTATGGAGAATTTTTAACGGAAGAAGATAAAAACAGTCGGATGGTGGTTCTCGGTTCAGACGTGGTGGAAGAGTTGTTTGGTGAAAATACGGATCCTGTTGGAGAATCTGTAAAGATTGATGATGTCCGGTTTACGGTAATTGGAGTTTCAAAAAGCGGCGGGACTTTATTTGGCAGCTTTTTTAACACGGCAATAAACATTCCGCTTGAAGTATTTCAAAATGAGATAACCGGTGTTGATGAAATTGCCGAGATTGATATCAGCGTTTACAATACCGATCTTCTTAATGAAACCATGAATGAAGTTGAGTTGGTTTTAAGAGACCATCGAAATATAGCTGATGATGAAGAATCTGATTTTGCCCTGTCCAGCTTTGAAGCTGCCCTTCAAACATTCGGAAAAATCACTACTCTGCTTACTGTTTTTATAGCCGGTATTTCTGCAATATCGCTTCTGGTCGGAGGCATAGGTGTTATGAATATTATGCTTGTGTCGGTTACTGAGAGAACAAAAGAGATTGGTTTGTTGAAGGCGATTGGAGCAAAACGGAAAGACATCTTGAGCCAGTTTTTAATTGAATCGGCAGTGATGACTACGATTGGCGGAATAATCGGTATTTTATTAGGAGTAGGGGGTACATTTTTAATTGCCGTTATTGCAAAAATTCCTTTTATTGTAAGCGTCCCTTGGATACTTTTGGCAGTTGGCATATCTACATTAGTTGGGTTTGTATTTGGTATATACCCGGCAAGGAAAGCAGCTGATTTGCAGCCAATAGATGCCCTGCGCTATGAGTAAACAAATATGTCTTTAAAATGTGGGATAGTCGGGACACAATCAAACAATCTGAGGCTATTTTTATCCCATTTGTGCTTAAATTCAGACTGCCAAAACTAAGAAAAAGCAGAATAATTTCCCAAAGAGATGAGATGGGTAGAATAATCCATTCAAAGCCCTTACTACTTAAACATTCATATCATAGAAAATTTAGAAAGGGTGTTGTAATATGAGAGTAATGCCCCAAAAATTGCAAAGTGGATTTACGATAAAATTTGATGGACAATTAAATCAGGTAGATGTTAATACTTTAATTTCTTCGTTGATGAGTACTTCTGCCGTTCTCCAAGAAATTAACAAAGAGCTTGCTCCAACAAACAAGATTGATATAAAAATTGTTGCCCTTTCCAAAGGGAGCTTCGATATAAAGTATGTAATTGATACAATTGCGCCTTTGCTTCCATTGCTAGCCTCAATTTCTCCTAAAGATACTCTTGAAAATGCCAAACTAATAATTGAAATTCTCGCTCAGTTATTACATTTGAAAAAGATTTTTAAAGAAAGCGAGCCAACTGAAGTAACACAATTAAAAAATGGAAAAGTACAAATAGGAACAAATAGTGGGAATATAACCGTATATCAACCTACTTACAACATATATAGCCGTAATCAAATTGCAAACGATGCTCTAAGCAAAGGTTTCGAAGCACTTCAAAATGAACCTAGTATTGAGGAATTATCGTTATTGGATCCTAATGGAGGCGTACTTTTTGATGCTAAAAGAGATGATTTTACAGGAATGGCTTCAAGAAGAAATATACTTTTTGGGAAAACAAGAGAAGAAGTAGATGAAGATGCGCAGCTTTTTATATTTAAACTAGTCTTCGAATCTAATTATAAATGGGAATTTTATTACAAAGGGAATAAAATCTCGGCTGTAATACAAGATGAAGATTTTTATAATCTGATTGAATCTGGAGAAAAGTTTGCTAAGGGGGATATATTAGTAGCAAAATTAAAAATAAATCAAATTTTCGAACCCTCGGTAGATACTTTTGTAAATGAATCCTACGAATTGCTTGAAGTGAAAGAACACATTCCAAGAGCGGAGCAGCAAAAGTTAAAAGTTTAAGGCCATAATGGAATTGAATGAAAAAATCTCCACGAAATATTCCTAAAAAAGCTTTTTTTATAACTTGGTTAGTAACAATAGGATTATTCTTCTCCGGAATAGCCTTATTTGGTACTGTAGACAAAATGTCTACCCCTTTAGCAATCCTAATCCTTACTGATGTTTTAATTGGAATTCTTGCGTTTTTATTAATGGTTATCTCAATAGTTTTAGATTTAATTAAGAAAAGAAACCGAGTAAGTAGATCAAAAATTATTTGGTTGATCATATCAGCTATGGTTGCATTAGTCTTTTTGCGAGGTCAATGGAGTAATAATTCTGTCTCGAATCTACTGCCTCTTCCCACTCCAATTTCTACTCTCTCATCTCTTCCCACTCCAATCCCCACACCCTCCCCAGAAGAAATTAGACAAGAGATTATCTCTTTAGTTAATGCAGAGAGAATTAGAAATGGGTTGAACCCATTAAAAGAGAATGGCTTACTTGATAAGTCGGCAGAGTTGAAGGCTAATGATATGTTTGAAAGAGCCTATTGGTCTCATAACTCTCCTGCTGGTGTTGAGACTTGGGTGTTTTTTAAAAAAGTAGGTTATCTCTATACCGAAGCAGGAGAAAATTTAGCGAAAAATTTTTATAATACAAATAGTGTTTTTAATAGCTGGATGTATAGTCCTACCCATAAAGCGAATATTTTAAAGAGCGTATACGAAGAAACCGGAGTAGGAGTAATTTATCCTACAACAGATAGTTATTTATTCAATAGAGGCAGTTTAGTTGTGGTTCAACATTTTGGAACTCAAAGGAGGGCGTACACTGGTAGTTCGGCTAATCAAATACCTTCAAGAACTGGGAATATAATAAAGTACCATGACTGGTGCAATAATAAAGGTATAAGCGTATACCAAAATGAAATCATAGTTAAAAAATCTTCGGATGGTAACACTTATGGAATGACAAAGGATGATTGGGAGTGTTACGAAACTGCTCTCAAGAATAGGCAAAATTAAGAAAAAGTAGAATTTTTTTAAAAGGGATGTGGCGGGTAAAATAATTCATTCAAAACCATCTGTTTCCAGATTATTATGAAAGATTCAATTTTATTTCTATTCCTTAAATAGGTATAATCAGCCTGTATGCCTAAAGATAAAAACGGAGTTTCGGTTAAGGCCGTACTTCAAGGCCTAGGTTCTCTTGGGCCAGCCGCAATAACCCTTATAACAACTAATGCTTGGTGGGGTTATGCCTTTGCTTCGGCATACTCTTTATATGCAGTTGTAATGCATCTTCAACAGGAGAAAATTAACGAGATTGCACAATATATTAAAGATAATCCGGCAGCTTTTAGGCAGGAAATTGTAAAAAGTAAGGAATTTCAAGATGGTTTTTTGATCTTTCTTGAGGATTACCTTAGGATGCGTACTTTGAAAAAAAGAGAAGTGTTAAAACAGATTCTTCTCGGTTTTACAGTTACTGCGGATAAGGATGTTTTTGATCTGGAAAGGATGGATTCTCGTTTAGAACAAATGTCTTTGAATACTTTTGAGTTTTTGATTTTTTTTCAGAAAGAAATACGTCCCAAAATAGAGAGTGACTTACAACAGCAGAGACAAGATATGCTAATAGATTTCACTGATCGTAGTGTAGAATGGCATCATGATATGGCGCTGCTTAAAATGTCTATCTGGGAGCCTATATCTGAGTGGTTGCATAGAAATTATAATCCAAGCAGTGAGAA
>JAHIUE010000014.1 GCA_018817205.1 Patescibacteria group bacterium
AAGTTTATTGAAGAGCTAATTAAAAAAGGTTTGGCTTATGTGGAAAAAGACGGCTCGGTTTATTTTGATATCTCAAAATCTCCAAACTATGGTAAGTTATCAGGACTTGAAAGTCGGACTCTAAAATCCGGAACAAGAGTTTTAGCGGATGAATACTCGAAAGATGATGTTCAAGATTTTGCTCTTTGGAAATCAACAGCCCCGGATGAAGTAGGCTATAGTTCTCCTTGGGGTAGAGGTAGACCTGGTTGGCATATTGAATGTTCAGAAATGAGTCAGCAGTATCTTGGTGAAACTCTTGATATACATGCGGGAGGGATTGATCTACTTTTTCCTCATCATGAAAATGAGATAGCGCAATCAGAGGGGAGAACCGGAAAAAAGTTTGCCAACTTTTTTGCAGAAGGGGAACACCTTTTGGTTAATGGTCAGAAAATGGCTAAATCTTTAGGTAATTTTTTTACTTTAGAAGATATCGAAGAAAAAGATTTTGATCCTTTGGCCCTCCGGTATTTATTTTTAACGGCTCATTACCGCGATAAAATAAATTTTACCTGGGCTTCTTTGCAGTCTGCTCAGAATGCTTTGGATAATTTAAGAGATATTGTCAGGGATTGGGAAGAACCAGTTACCGGCTGTGCAGAATTTGAAAAAAAATTCATGGATGCAGTAAATAATGATCTAAACATGCCACAGGCTTTAGCTATACTCTGGGATTTGGTAAAATCAGGCAGTCCCACTTCTGCCAAAGCAAAAACCATTTTGGAAATGGATAAAATTTTAGGTTTAAAATTGGATGAATATTTGGGAAAAAAGTTAGAGATTCCGGAGAAAGTACAAAAGCTTATTAACCAAAGAGAACAGATGAGAAAATCGGGAGATTTCAAAAAATCTGATGAACTGCGGAAACAGATTAAAAAATTAGGATATGAAATAGAAGATACCCCAAAAGGCTCCAAGATAAAATAATTTGACAAAAGATCCACCTAGTGGTAAACTATCGGCTTATATGATACAAGAATTTGAGCAATTGCCAACTACACATTTTTTGGTAACTCAAGGAATAGTTAGATCAGATAAACTCTCAGCATTACCTTGGAGAGGACGTGCAACATTCGAAGGACTACCTACTGATATAAGCATAAATTGGCATCCAGGATATACAGATATAGAAATTAGCAATCGCTTTGTTGCAGAAAAATGGCAAATAAAAGAAGCACAATCCAACATAGTTACTTTGTCTCTACGTGGAGTTGGTATAAAGGAACTTCTTTTAGGATTCGAGAATAGGCAATTTGAGTGGACCGAGATGCCTTTAAATCACCGCGCTTTCTTAAGTTGCCGCACTGACTTAAGTTGCCGCACTTTATATTTTAAGGGAAATCGCCCTGATTGGAAAAGAATTCCAGATCATGTAGCAAAATTCCCGCTGAGAACAATAAGTCGTATTGATAAAGCAACAACAGAAATATATTTATTCCCCACAGTATCGATAGATCAGGCTATTGGATCATTTATGCAACTTAAAAAAATAATAGAATCAGCAACTCCTGCTACAAGTTAATTCATTTGTATTTAATTCTCGTTCGTGAACATATAATTAAACTATCCACGATCGTATATAGTTTGGTTATATCATTATTAATTTAAGGAAGTTATATAAGAAAGATATAGCGTAAAATAATAAGACAGCTCCAAATAGTTTAGAAAGAAGTAGAATATATTTTGTAGGTATTTTGCGTTTGGTTAAATTAACAACTGTAACCATAGCGAAATAAAAAATTACTAAACCAAAAGCAAGGAAAAATATATTTATTACTGCACTAGTTTTTGATAATTTTTGAATATATGATCCAACTAAAGAAAGCCATAATGCAATTGCCACGGGATTTGTGATGGCAATTAAAAAACCGGCTACCAGAGAGCTTCGATCGACAACTTTTTGTTTATAAGATTGTTCAATATTTTCTTTAGTTAGCTTAAAAGCGATTATTCCGATATAACCCAATATCAAACTACCGATCAAATATAGCAATACATTAGTTAGCTTAAGAGTAAATAATTGGCTAAAACCGAAATATATTAGCAGTAAGACTAAAAAATTTCCTAAAAATTCTCCTATTGAGAGAAGAAAACCCGATAGAAAACCTTTTGTAAGGGTTCTTCTGAGGATTTCAAAAAAAATAATTCCCGGTATTGCACCAATAGAAATTCCAATTAGTGTACTTTTTAGAATATCCATTATTATAGATTAGCATATTTTGTGATAAACTAACTGATTAGTGGATACAGATGTAATTACAATTGACGGGCCGACCAGTTCCGGCAAAAATAGCGTAGGACTGTTGCTTGCCCAAAAACTAGGTTACCAGTTTATTGATTCCGGTTCTATTTATCGGGCCGGCTGCATTTTAATTTTAAGAAATAATATTCCCCTTGATGATTTACCCAAAGTTGTAGATGT
>JAHIUE010000015.1 GCA_018817205.1 Patescibacteria group bacterium
CTATTACTCCTTTAAAATCGTTTTCTTTACCGATCGGTAGATTGTAGGCAATGGCATTTGCACCCAAACGGTCTCTTGCGGATTTAATGGTGGCGGCAAAATCCGCCCCCACCACATCCATTTTGTTGGAAAAAGCAATCAAAGGCACATTATATTTATTGGCCTGCCTCCAGACTGTTTCCGTTTGAGACTGAACTCCGGATGAACTGTCCAAAACTATCACTGCACCATCTAACACCCTAAGAGACCTTTCCACTTCTGCGGTAAAATCAACATGGCCGGGAGTATCAATCAAGTTAATCCTGGTATCTTTCCAAAAAGCAGTGATGGCAGCTGAAACTATGGTGATTCCCCGCTCACGTTCCTGCTCCATCCAGTCGGTAACTGTAGTACCCTGGTCTATATTGCCGATTTTATAAGTTCGACCTGTATAAAAGAGGATCCGTTCGGTAGTGGTAGTTTTACCTGCATCAATATGGGCAATTATTCCTATGTTTCGAATTCTATCCAAAGGAAAATCACGCTTAGTTTTGACAATTGCCATATTATTTCCCTTGCTCCAAATCCCTGATAATTTTCTTTACTTCCTCGATCCTAACCCTGGTTGTTACAGCATCTTCAATTGCTAAAGTATAAGCGGCGTTTTCGGATAAATCTCCGTCCTGGGCTGCAGCACCCTTTTTAGCATTAATAGTATTCAACTCTTCTTCGAGTTGCTTTAAATTTTCTCTCCACATCTTCAATTTTTCATTACGCATTTTTTTGTCCATAATTTAAAAAACCCCGCCACAACCTAAGCGGGGCAACAAGTAGATATTAACCATTCTGATCCTAAAAGTCAAATGAATAAATTAATCTATGTTTCCGGTAACACTAGCTACATAGTCACCTAAGTAAATAGAACTAGTATATACCGTTCTAACCAAAATTGCCGCTGTAACAGGATCCATCTGCTCAAGAGCTGCCAATTTATCCCTGAAATTATATTCATCAGGTTCTTCCAACACTCTTTTAAAATTTGCTTCTCGTCTTAAATTTAGTATTTCTCTTATAACAGAATACTCTGGTGTCATATATTTATATTACCACTTACCAGCGGAAATGGGCGAAGGCGCGGTTGGCCTGGGCTGCTTTTTGCATATCATCCCGCTTTTTGATGGCCCAACCTGTCCCGTTGGCCGCATCGAGGAGTTCTGCTGCTAATTTCTTATCAAACGAATGAAACTCTTTGTTGGATTTGGCTCTTGCTCCGGCAATTATCCACCTGATTGCCAAAGCCTCTTTACGGTCTCCTCTAACTTCCGTCGGCACCTGGTACGAAGCTCCACCAACCCGACGCGGCCTTACTTCCATTTTGGGGGCAATTGTTAAAATAGCCTTCTCAAATACGGCTAAAGGCTCCTGCTTTGATTGCTCTTTTATTTCATCCAAAGCCTGATAAACCAGTTTTTGGGCAATGGATCTCTTACCATCGCTCATCACTTTATTGATAAAGCGGGTAAGAAGTCTTGATCCGTAAATGGGATCCGAGGATAAAAGTCTTTTAGGTGCTTTTTTACTTCGCATATTAGCTTCCTCCCTCTGCTGGTACAGACACAGGTGCAACAGGTTTTGGGGCCGGGCCTCCACCTCCTACCTTTGTACCATATCTTGATCTGCCCTGTTTTCTACCCACCACTCCTGCCAGATCGTATTTCCCTCTAACTAAGTGATATTTTACTCCCGGCAAATCCTTTACCCTTCCGCCCCTCACTAAAACTATGCCGTGTTCTGCCAAAGAATGACCTTCACCTTGAATATATGCTGTAACCTCGGTCCTATTGGAAAGTCTGACCCTGGCTACTTTCCTTAAAGCTGAATTTGGTTTTTTCGGTGTCATTGTTTTTACCAAAGTTACCACTCCCCGTTTTTGGGGGTTAAAATCCTGGGTATATTTTCTATCCTTGGCATTAAAGCCACGACGCAACGCCGTAGCCTTAACTTTTTTCGTTATCTTTTTTCTGGCTTTTCTAACAAGTTGATTAATAGTAGGCATTTTAGCTTTCTATTTTTGCCCTTTCTATGCTAGTTGGTATCAAACGTCCAATTATGACATTTTCTTTCAACCCAATCAAGTGATCTACTTTACCCTGGATAGCAGCATCGGCAAGTACCGAAGTAGTTTCCTGGAACGAAGCAGCCGAGAGGAAACTCTCTGTTTGGAGAGACGCGCGGGTTATCCCAAGTATTACCACCTCTGCTGTGGCCGGTTCCCCGCCGCTTGCCAAAACCCGCTTATTTTCTTCGTCGAATCTGAGTTTGTCAACAATTTCTCCGGGCAAGAGATTGGTATCACCTTGAGTATCAACCCTAACTTTATCCGACATTTTTCGTACAATTACCTCAAAATGTTTCTCGTTAATAGGCACGCCTTGGGATTCATAAACAGACCTCACTTCATCAACAATATAGCACTGTGCCGCCCTCAAACCTTGAATTCTTAAGGTTTCTTTAACATCTACATGGCCTGAAGCAAGAACAGTACCCGCATCAATGAGTTGCCCCTCTTCAACCAACAGAGTAGCAGTTGCAGGAATAATATATTCCCTTTCCTCGTGAGGCTTTGAGGTGGTTCTGACTCTGATTCGGACTCCTCCATCTTCACCGTCTACCACCGAAACCTTTCCGGCAATTTCAGACATAGGAGCCACCACCTTGGGTATTCTTGCCTCAAATAATTCTTCTACTCTGGGCAAACCTTGGGTAATATCAAGTCCAACTATCCCTCCTGTATGAAATGTACGCATTGTCAGCTGTGTCCCGGGTTCGCCGATGGCTTGGGCCGCCACCACTCCGATAGGCGTGCCAATTTTAACAAGCTCTCGGGTAGTAAGATCAAAACCATAACAAGCGCTGCAAATTCCGTAGCGCGCCTCGCAGGTTAAGGGGGAACGAGCGCGAACTTTTACTACCCCTGCCTGTAAAATCTTCACCAGTAAATCTTCTGCGAGAATTGCACCCTTCTTAACAATCACCTTGCGGTTTCTAGGTGCTGAAATATTTTCTGCCGCCATCCGTCCTAATAATTTCTCTCTGGTGGTATTAAAGCCGCTCTTTGCTATTTCGTATTCGAGTGCCTCATCCGTTCCGCAATCGTCCATTCTAATAATTAAGTCATGGGCAACATCCACCAGTCTCCGGGTTAAGTATCCTGCATCAGCAGTCTTTAGGGCTTTGTCCGCCACGCCTTTTCTGGCGCCTCTGGCCGAAGTAAAGTATTCAAATACAGACAGACCCTGTCTATAATTTGATTTTGTAGGCAGTTCCACTATCTTACCTGTCGGATCAGTGGACAATCCCCGCATAGCGGAAAGTTGTTTGGCTTGATCTCTGGAACCCCTGGCTCCTGCCTCTACCATCATCCTGATGGGATTATCGAGACCCAAATATTCCCAAGTTGCATTTGCCAGTTCTTCCGTTGTTCTAATCCACACCATTTGGGAAAGTTGAGATTTTTCTTGAGAAGTGATTAAACCCTTTTCCGCATTTTTTTCAATTTTTTCAATCTCTTTTCCTGCCTTCTCTAAATATTCCTGTTTATCAGGAACAATTTTGGCATCAAATATGGAAATTGAAATACCCGCAATTGTTGCTCCCCAGAAACCTATGGCTTTAATATTATCAATCAGCTTTACCACTTCATCTTTACCCAAAGTCTCCATTGCTTTAAGAATGATATCGCGGATAGTAAAACCTTTAATAGCCGAATTAATGAAGTCTATTTGAGAAGGTAAAGCCTTATTAAAAAGAATCCTGCCAACCGATGTTTCTAAAACTTCACCATTTAATCTGACTTGGATCTTTTGCTGAATGCCGATTTTACCTAATGTATGGGCCCTGACTGCATCATTCAAAGTCATGAAAAACTTAAGTTTTTCGTCTTTCCCGCTATCCGGAAGAAATGTCAGGTAATAACATCCCAAAGCCATCTCTCTGTTTGGCACAGTTATCGGCTGGCCATGGGCCGGACCGAAAATATTTTCTTTAGCCATCATGAGCGTTTTAGCTTCCTCTTGGGCACGGGAGGATAAAGGTACATGAATTGCCATTTGATCCCCATCAAAATCAGCATTAAAACCAGCACAAATACAGGGATGTATGGCAATTGCATTACCGTCAACCAATATCGGATAGAAGGCTTGTATACCTAATCTGTGCAAAGTCGGAGCCCGATTAATAAGGATCGGATGCCCGGTAATGATCTCCTCTAAGATATCCCAGACTTCACTAGGTCTAAGCTCCAAAACATTTTTGGCACCCTTTACATTGGAGGCTAAACCTCTTGCTATAATCTCACGGAGCACGAAGGGTTTAAACATCTCCAGAGCCATCTCCTTAGGCAATCCTACCTGGTCTAATTTCAAACCCGGACCCACCACAATCACCGACCTGCCGGAATAATCTACTCTTTTACCGAGTAAGTTTTGTCTGAATCTTCCTTGTTTGCCCCGCAGCATATCCGAAAGGGAACGCAGAGTATGTGCAGTAATAGCTCCGCCCCGGCGAGATGTTCTACTTGATGCATCAATCAAACTATCTACAGCTTCCTGAAGCATTCTTTTTTCATTGCGTAAAATTATTTCCGGAGCTCCCAGGTTTATAAGTCTATTTAGCCGGTTATTTCTATTAATCACTCTCCTGTACAGATCATTAAGATCCGATGTGGCAAATCTCCCTCCGGGCAATTGCACCATAGGCCGAAGATCCGGCGACAAAACAGGTAATATTCTCAAAATTAATGAGGAAGCGTTAATACCTGACAAACGCATACCTTCTACTACACGGAGTCTTTTTGTAGCTTTAATATGCCTTTGTCCTGTAGATTTTCCCACTTCCTCCCGTAAGTTTGCCGATAATTTATCCAGATCCAGTTTTTCCAAAACTTGTAAAAGAGCTTCCGCACCCATACCTACTTCTACAAAATCAGCAACTCCGTATTCAATCAACTTTGAATACTCTTCTTCGGATAAAAGCTTTAAAGGCGCCACGCTTTTTACTAAATCCGAAACAGCTTTAAAAATTCCCTCCAGTTGCCCAATTTCGACAATGCTGTTATCACGCAGTTTCTGAATTTCATGTCTTGCTTTTAACTCCGTTTCCTGCGACTCCAACTCAAATTTCTCTTTAAGACCGTCAGGTCGCAAGCTTTGCTTATCCAATTTTTTCTTCAAAGTAACAATATCTTTTTTGAGTTGGCTTTCAAACCCTTTAATATTCTTTTCTAAATTCTCCTTTACGCTCACTATTTTCCCCTGCAAATCTTTATCCAATTTCTCCAAGGCCGCGGTTTTACTTGTAGAATCAATACTACTGGTTAAATAGGAGGCAAAATAGATCACTGCTTCCAAATTTTTAGGGGAAATATCTAAAATTAATGACAATTTGGAAGGGGCGCCTTTAACAAACCAACTGTGCGCAACAGGAGAGGCCAGATTAATATGACCCATCCTCTCGCGTCTAACTTTAGACTGGGTTACTTCGACTCCGCATTTATCACAAATTACTCCTCTAAATCTGATTCTTTTATACTTACCGCAGTAACATTCGTAATCCTTTGTTGGACCGAAGGTATTTTCGGAAAACAAACCGTCTTTTTCGGCTTTCAAAGTCCTGTAATTAATCGTTTCTGGTTTAGTTACCTCTCCAAAAGACCAGCTTCTTATCTGTTCCGGACTGGCTACCGTAAGTTTAAGCGCCTCAAAATCTAATAAGTCGTTCATGCCTTCTCCTTTTCCTGAACTCCTGTATCTATTACCTCGAATGGGCTACTTTCAGCTTCCAGCTCCCCAGCCGCAGCCTCCGGCCTCATTTCCAAAACTTCCTTAAGCTGAGCAACTTCTTGTGCCACTTCAGGTTTCTCTTCAACCTCAGGAGCCTGGACAATTTTAGCACCCAAAGTTTCAACAGAAAGACCTAAGGCCTGCAACTCTTTCACCAAAACCTTAAAAGATTCAGGAATTAAAGCTTGAGGAATATCAATACCTTTGACAATCGCCTCAAAAGCCTTTGCCCGACCTATTACATCATCTGATTTTATAGTCAGCATTTCTTGTAAAATATGTGCCGCGCCATATGCTTCCAAAGCCCAAACTTCCATCTCTCCCAATCGTTGCCCTCCCATTTGGGCTTTTCCACCCAAAGGCTGTTGCGTTACCAAAGAATAAGGTCCTGTGGAGCGGGCGTGAATTTTCTCCTCAACCATATGGATCAATTTCAGAATATAGTTTTTGCCAACCACTATCTTATTCTCGAACGGCTCTCCGGTCCTGCCATCAAAAAGTTGAACTTTACCGTCAACAGGAATTCCTGCTTTTTTAAACTCTTCAATCAAGCTACTTTCTGAAATTTTTTCAAAAACCGGCGCCACTATTTTATAGCCAAGTTTTTCCGCTACAAAACCCCAGTGGGATTCCAAAAGCTGCCCTAAATTCATACGAGAGAGAACCGACAGCGGAGAAATAATAATATCCACCGGTGTCCCGTCATCAAGATATGGCATATCGGAAGAAGGCACAATCTTTGAAATAA
The DNA here is from genome assembly GCA_018817205.1 of Patescibacteria group bacterium. Lineage (GTDB taxonomy): Bacteria > Patescibacteriota > Microgenomatia > Daviesbacterales > UBA10151 > UBA10151. Next base: position 6,568 of record JAHIUE010000015.1, read on the forward strand.
CTCCTTTGTTACCATGACGGCCTGCCAATTTATCACCGGCAGTCACCTTTCTCATCTGTGCCACTTTAACTTTAATTCTCTGCAAAGTACCGGTGTCCAGTTCGTCTCCTTCGTCGCGGGAAAGGATTTGTATTCCGATAACTGTACCTCTTTCTCCATGAGGGATCCTAAGAGATGTATCCCTGACTTCTTTTGCCTTTTCCCCAAAAATTGCCCGCAGCAGTCTTTCTTCGGCAGTAAGCTCTGTCTCACCTTTAGGCTGAACTTTTCCTACCAAAATATCACTGGGCCCGACTTCTGCTCCAATCCGCACAATTCCCCCTTCGTCTAAATTAGTAAGTGCTTCTTCAGACACGTTTGGAATATCGCGGGTAAGCTCCTCGGGTCCGAGTTTTGTTTCCACCACATCAATTTCATATTCTTCAATGTGAATTGAGGTCAGGATATCTTCCCAAACTAATCTATCGGAAATAACAATGGCGTCTTCGTATCCCAAACCGTCAAAACTCATATAGGCAATAAGTAAATTCTGCCCCAAGGCTAGCTCTCCATTTTCACAAGCTATACCGTCAATTAAAAGATCTCCTTTTTTAACTTTATCTCCACTTACAACAACCGGCTTTTGCGAATAACAGGTACCTTGAGGAGAATGGATAAACTTTTGAATTTCGAAAGTAGACTCACCGTCTTTTGTCTTTAAGACAACTTTTTCCCCATCCACATATTTAACAGTTCCGTCGCCAGGCGCCCTTACCACCCTACCCATATTGTCAGCAACCACCCTTTCCATGCCGGTTCCAACAATAGGAGCCGCGGGTTTAAGCAGGGGAACTGCCTGACATTGCATTTGGGTACCCATGAGGGCACGATTAGCGTCGTCGTTTGCCAAAAAGGGTATCAAAGAAGCGCTAGTTCCAAAAATCTGTTGAGGAGAAATATCTATTAAATCTATGTTTTCTGCAGGTCCTTCAAAAAAACTCCCCTGGAAACGAATGGGGACCCTTTCGTCAAGAATAAACCCGCTTTCGTCGGTATTAACGGTTGCCTCGGTGATATGGTAAACCTCTTCATCATCAGCTGTAAAATAAACAAGCTCATCAGTTACTTTCGATTTACCCCGCAGCTTAATAACTTTTCTATAAGGAGTTTCCAAAAACCCATATTCATTAATACGGGCATGAAGAGCAAGATATGTCACCAGACCTATATTTTGACCTTCAGGAGAACGGATCGGATCAATCCTGCCGTATTGACTGTGGTTTATGTCACGCACAGAAAAAGAGGCTCGATCCCGGGTTATACCGCCTGCACCCATTACGGAAAGTCTTCTTAGATGGTCTAGTTCTGACAGCGGATTAACTTGGTCCAAAATAGAAGAAAGTTGGGAAGAGCGGAAAAATTCATTAACTGCCGCAATGACAGGTTTGGCATTAATAAGTCCGCCAGAGGAAACCTCCTGATCCGCAGCAATCAGACTCATTCTCTCTTTAATAATTCTTTCCAGTCTTAGAACTCCGATCCTGAAGGCATTTTGCTGGACTAATTCTCCGGCACACCTAACACGCCTATTGGCCAGATGGTCAATATCATCCAGTCTCCCTTCGCCTTGGCTTAGTTTAATTAAATACTTTAAGGTAGCAATAATATCGTCCTTCATTAGAATCCAATTTTCAGAAGTATTTGGCACATCTAGACTTAACCTCTTGTTAATCTTGAATCTACCAACCTTGCTTAAACTATAGCGCCGCCCGTTAAAGAACATGCCGTCAAGTAATGCTTTTGCATTGTCCAAAACTACCGGATCACCCGGGCGCATCTTCCTAAAAATTTCAAGCAGAGCTTCATCGGAATTTGTGGTCGGGTCTTTTTGCAATGTTGCTTCAACAAATTTATCCTCACCCGTATCCGCATCTGCAAATAAAGAGACTATGGTTTCATTCTCGGAAAATCCTAAAGCGCGGAGTAAGGTGGTGGCGGCAAATTTCCTTCTCCTATCTATTTTTGCAGTTAAAACCCCGCTGCGGGTGATGGAAAACTCAAGCCAAGAACCCCTATATGGACGAATTTCAGCAGAAAATAGTCTTTTTCCGGTAATTGGATCATCAACTGCCTGGAAAAATACTCCTGGGGAACGAACCAATTGGTTAATGATAACCCTTTCCACACCATTGACGATAAAGGTCCCTTTATCGGTCATTTGCGGAATATCTCCCAAAAATACATCTTGTTTATATCTTTGCCCTGTTTGCTTATTAATTAAAATCGCCTCTATTTTTAGAGGCGCATCAAATGTTACTCCCTTTTCCCGGGCCATTTCGGAAGTATATTTACCTTTACCGAAATAAAAAGACCCTAGTTCCAGGGTCCAATTTTTTCCTGTGAAATCTTCAACAGGGGAAATCTCCCCTAAGACTTCCCTAATGCCGGTTTTCAAAAACCAGTTATAGGAATCAAGTTGAATTTGAATTAAATTAAGTTCGGGAACAACTGGGGGTCTTTTTCTCCAATATTTACGTTTGATATCTTTTGTGCTTGCTGTATTTAGTAACATTAGTAGATGGCCCTATTCGATCGGAATCAACAAAACCAAGCGTACGTAATCGTACGCCTACTTTTTTCTATTCAGTTAAGATTAATTTAACACAAACAATATAGGCCGTCAAGAGGGAAAA
>JAHIUE010000016.1 GCA_018817205.1 Patescibacteria group bacterium
ATACATATTCAGCTCATATCCAACAAAAATATTTCTAAATGGTTGAACATTAAGATGTAGCAAATATTTTCTGCTATAGCCTCTAAACCCATTCGTGATATCAGTATACCAATACCCAGCTCCTAAACTTAACAAGGGTGAACCCAAAAATCTTACGGCCCACCATCGAAGTAGTGGCGTATTTACAGCTTTGCCTCCTTTTATATATCTTGACCCCTGTATATAATCAAATCTCCCATCTAATTCTTTGATAAATTCCGGTATTGCATCAACTCCATCTTTGTTATTTCCGTCAATTTGTATCATTCCTTCATATCCTTGTTTTAAAGCATAAGAAAAAACCATCCTGAGCTGAGTCCCTTGCTTGCCCGGACTTTTTAATATAAGCAAAGATCTGACTCCCATTTTTTTCAAAAAATCAAGATCAGTAGACCCATCAGTAGAACCCCAATCGGCAATTATTATATCCGCCATTTTTGAAAAAGGTATTAAACTCTTAAGTTCTTTTTTAATTTTCTCTCCTTCATTAAGTACTGGAATACAAATGCAATATCTAGTACTCTTCTTTTTAAATTCCGATATTTTAAAATCCGGAAGTTGCCAATTTTCTTTTGCCATACAGGGTCTTTTCATATTTTCAGCCGCCATATACCATAAAGTATCCCCCAGGATAATACCAGTACCCTTTTGGGGGTTTGCTGTTTGCAAGCTATATAAACAGCAGGTTTATAATGTACCGGGATTTCTCTAATTCTGCTATTTTTTTCTGCTGCTTTAATAAGTAAATCCAGTAAGGTATTTTCTTTAGAGATTCTTATTTTAAGATAATTTTTTACATAAAAAGCTTTTACGGAACAAAGTGGATCTGTAATTTTCTGCTTAAGCAACCATGAGTAAATAAAACTGAAAATAATATTTCCTATGATATTTAATTGTCTCAAGGACTGCCCCTCAATTGGGTAAATATATCTTATGCCGTTTGCAACGTCCGCCTTTTGGGAGGCCAAAAGATTATAAAAACGTTTCAGCTCAACAGGCGGAATACTCATCAACTCATCATAAGTAATCGCTATATCGCCTATTACAACCTCAATTCCTTTCTTAAGTAAACCATTCCTACTTTCAGCAACTCCCCCTCTAGTATATTTCAGATTCTTATTATTAATTGACAGTTGCTTAATTAATTGTTCTACCTTACTATCTACGCTTCCATCAATTACTAATATTTCTGTCTTTTTGCCAAGATTAGGAATTGAATTTATACAATCCCTAAGATTTTCTGGATTATTTTGTATGGGAATAATAACTGAACAAGTCAAATTATTATTTATTAAAAACTTCTCCTTCTCTGCAACTATATACTGTATAACACAGAATTTAGAAAGTATTTTTGAACGTAGTACCTGACTATTCACAAACCTACTAATCAAAGGTATATGCATAGGTATTAGTGTCCTGAATCCTGAATTTATCACCTTGTATCCCGAGATTTCTAAAATGTTTTTTATAGTATCTAACTTTAACCAATTTCTGGGAGATTCCGGTCTTTTAAGATGAAGTTTTTCTAAAACCCAAAATATCTGTTCCCATCTGGGATTAACTGAAGAAATTACTATCTTTGAATCATGCGATAAAGCAGGATATACATTTTCAAAGACTGATTGAATATCGTCTAAATGCTCTAACGAATCAGGAAAAATGACATAATCAAATTTATCCCTTATTTTAATCTTAGTAAAGTCAAAGTTGGCAAATTTGATATTTGAATACCTTTTTCTGGATATTGATATAAGATGAGAATCATCATCAAAACTTACTGCCTTTTTAGGGTATAAAGAAGCCAGTATATCTCCTAAACCATAACCTATTTGTAAAACTTTTGCGCCTTCTTTAACAAAATCTTTAAATGTGTTTCTTAATTGATGATGATAATACCAATTTTTTTCTCTCCAGTAGTCCAAATTTTTAGCCAAAGCGAAACTGAATACTTTTCTTCCAAATGCGCTATTTTTACAAATATCTTCAATTGTTGCATCAATATCGTATGTATAGTTCCATGCCGGATAATCTTTTTGAAATTTTGATACATCCGAAATATACCAGATATGATCTCCGAACCTATTTTGATCCACATGCTCAATTTTTGCTTCCATTCCCGATATATCTTCTATTTTTTTTATTGCCTCAAGTATTGAAACATTCGAAAACCTTGATCCTCCAATATTATAAACTTCTCCATATTTGGGATTCAGATAAAAATTGTAGAAGGCATTTATTAAATCATAAGCATGAATATTGTCTCTTACTTGTTTACCTTTATAGCCGAAGATTGTATATTTCCTCCCTGTAATAATACATTTAACAAGATAGGACAAAAAGCCATGTTGTTGTACTCCGGCATGCCCTGATCCAGTCAAGCACCCCCCTCTAAAAATTCCTGTTTTTAAACCAAAATATCTTCCATACTCTTGCACCATTAAGTCCGCCGCCGTTTTAGAAACTCCAAAAATACTGTGCGTGGTATTATCCAAACTCATTGTTTCATCAATTCCATTGTGAAGCTTATGATCACTTGGTAATTCATAACGAGTCTTAAACTCCTTAAGCGGTAATTTATTGGGGTTATCTCCGTAAACTTTATTTGTGGAAGTAAAAATAAAGACTGCTTCAGGTGAATATCTTCTAAAATTCTCTAAAAGCAAAAGCGTGCCATAGGCATTAACACTAAAATCTGTTTGCGGTTCTTTAGCAGCCCAATCATGTGAAGGTTGAGCTGCTGTATGGATAATCAAATCGAATTTATTTCTTTTGAAAATTTCTGCTATTGCTGTTTCATCCCTAATATCGCAGTTATTATGTTTATAATTCTTATAAAGCTGCCTATTTTTTTCTACACTTCTTTTCGTACTACCTTCTTCACCGAAAAAATACGATCTCATATTATTATCAATTCCTATTACTTCGAAATCTTTTTTACAAAAAAAGTTAACTGCCTCAGAACCAATTAATCCTCCTGATCCTGTAATTAAAACTGTTTTTTTCTGATCATTTTTCATAGTTTTCAACTATATCAAATCTCCGCTATTTTTTCTACAAACTTTAAGCTTAACTTGGCAGACTTACTCCAATCAAATCTTTTACTCCAATTAAAACAGTTTCTTCTAAACAGTTCGTATTTATGGGTATCTTCTATTAGTTCCAAAACATTTGCTACAATGCTTTCCGGATCTTTAGGAGACAAAATTCCTGTTTTATTATCTATAATCGAGTCTCTCAAACCTGGTACATCATACCCTACGGTTGGGGTCCCGACAGATGCAGCCTCCATGACTACCAAACTCCAGCCCTCTCTATAAGATGGGTTAATTAGAATACGCGCTTTAGCCAACAGTTGATATTTTTTATAATTTTCTACAAATCCCCAAAAATGTATATTTTTCCTCAACCCCAATTCTTTAGATTTTTGTCTCAAGAATTTTGCATACTTTTGCTCGCCTTTCCCCACAACCCAGAATTGATATCCTTCTGTCTTACTATTTACAGTGGCAAAAATCTCTAAAGCTTCTTCTATTCCTTTATCCTTGGCCAATACTCCTAAAAATATAAGTGTATTTTTTTTCTCTTTAGGAGGTATTTTTTTAAACGGGGGTTTTTCTAATCCATAATCTATAATAGTAATATTACGCTCCGGTATTCCCCAATTCACTAAATCTCTCTTCGTGGATTTTGAACCTGTCATAAAAGGAATATTCCTATAAAAAAGTTTAAAAACAAAAGGCTCAAGAAACGTACCAAAAATTGTTGGTATTAAATTAAAAGGTTTAGGCAGTGAGTTTAAAGCCCAAACTTCCTTAGTAACCTCATGAATAAAAGCCAATTTTTTTTCTTTAACATATAAAGGAGCAAAGAATGGTATGCCGTGGAATTGATCTATAACTAAATCATATTTGGGATGATTACCGCTAATATACCATTTAAATGCCTGTACGTGTACTCCAAGTATCTGGGAACCGTGTCTTTTTATTCTTACTCCATCTATTGTCTCCTCGGATTTACACCCGGGATATCCTGAGGTAAACAAAGTAACGCTGTGTCCTGCCTTAACCCAATCTTTAGCATACTCATGAGTTGCTTTTTCTGCTCCTCCTGCATGCGGATGTCCCGGTCCTCTCCAAGAAAATATCAATATATTCATAATACTAATTCTGATATTATAATATAGCATGCACATAAAGAACATTAAGTTAAAATTAACTGACATTTCCCGTCACAACTATCTCTGGATTTTAATCATTTTACTGGCTTTATTTTTAAGAATATATGGTTTAGATCTTAATCCTGTAGGATTAAGTCATGATGATGAACTGCATGAAATACTCAACGCCAAATCTCTGGCTCTTACCGGATTACATAAGCCCGGTACGGTAGCCGGGATATTTACTCAAAACAATCAATGCCTTGGTAATTGCGTCTACGGAGAGTTGGGCTCGTACATATTGATTCCTTGGATGCTAATATTTCCTTTAGACTTATTTTGGTCAAAAATACCCTTTGTCTTGGCATCTCTGGGGATCGTATTCTTTACAGGCAAGCTTTTTGAAAATTTATCTAATAATTCTAAGATCGGACTGTTGGCGGGACTGGCAGTTGCAATTAACCCTTGGGCTATTCATTTCGGACGAACTGCATATCTCACAACATTCTCTTATTTATTCTATATTTTAGGGGCATATTTTTTTACCCGCAGAAAATTTTTAAAATCTAATTTAGTTTTAGGATCTTTTTCTTCAATCATCGGATCAATGTTTTATTTTGGCACAAAACCCATCCTTCCCTTAATTATCATTTGGGGTATTATCTATAACCCATTATCCTTAAAATTGCGTCATATAAAATTTACCCTGGTGTTGTTATCTACTATCGGCTTATTAATCGGATTATATCTTGTAATCCTCTCTAATTCTTATGCCGGTCGCCGGTTGAATGAGATAACAGCTACGGATCCTGTTGCTATTAAAAGGGAAGTTGACGACCAAAGACAAAAAACTCTTGAGATTCCTCTGTTGCGGGATTTAGCAATAAACAAATATATATTCGGCGCAAATTTGCGAATAGAGAAATACTTAGGATTTTTTTCTCCTACTTTTCTGTTTCTTAAAAGTACAGGAGATACGGATATTTATTACAACTCAAATCATGGTTATTTTTATTTGATCGACATACCTTTTTTAATTTTCGGAATAATGGCATTAACTGGTCGCTTAAGGACAGGAATATTTGTTTTATCTTTAATATTATTATCTGTTGCCCCTGCAGCAATTAAAACCACGGGCGACACAGTATATGCCTTAAGAACAGCTTTAGCATATCCTTTGATATCCGGGGTTATAGCCTGGGGTATTTATTATTGTTATAAGAACCTTTTAGTCTTCAAACGGTTATTTATTATTTTAATAATTGGTGTCTATATATTCTCTTTGGGTTATTTTCTAATAATGTATTGG
>JAHIUE010000017.1 GCA_018817205.1 Patescibacteria group bacterium
ACCAGAAATGCCCAAGGGGCTGTTCAGAGCGTACCTGTTTTATCACAGGTTAATTTATCAGGAGGAGCTCTTGGTGCAACCACTTCTTTAATAGGCATGCTGTATGCAAATCCGCCGGTCAGGACCGCGGATTATCTGGCATCTTTGGGAGAAGGCATGGGAATAGTAAAAACAGCCAATGCACAGGTAACCGGTTCCGGGGCAGCAGTTTTAAACCCAATCATAAAACTCTGGCAGGTTTCCAGGAATATTTCTTATGTAATTATGATAGTAATTTTTGTGGTGATTGGCCTGATGATCATGTTTAGAAACAAACTCAATCCCCAGACAGTAATAACAGCCCAAACAGCATTACCAGGCTTGGTAGTTGGCCTGATTTTAATTACTTTTTCTTACTTTTTAGCAGGCTTAATTTCCGATGTGGCATTTGTGGGGACAAATGTGGTTGGTTATTATTTCCAAGCGGCTCAAAATTTTCCTGAGTCAATAAATCCTAACGAATGTCCAAATCCTTCTAACCTTGTGTACTGCGCAAGAAAAACTAATGTTCTTACCCTTGTCAGCCCCCTGACAGGCATAATCAACAAAGATAATGCTGCCGATATGTTGGGTATTGTTTGGGGAAATTTATCAGAAGACGGAAAACGTTTATTAACATTCCTAGGTGTATTTGTTGCTGCCCAAACTACTTCGCAGGCAACGGAATTATTTAAGGCAATTCCTAGCTTTGGTCAAGGTATCCAAGCCCTCGCCACTATAGGAGCAGCAGTAGCAACCCTCAGTAATCCAACTGCTGTTATAGGTATTGCTTTAGCTTTTATCGCTACGGCAATACTGATGTACGCCATGATTAAACTTTTATTACGCCTAATCAATTGTTTTATAACCATCATCTTCTTAACTATTACTGCCCCATTCCAACTTCTGGCAGCTTCTTTACCGGGCAGACAAGGACTGGCAACTAACTGGATTCTAAATATGTTATGTAATGTTTTGGCTTTTCCGGCAGTTTTCGCCGTGCTTTATTTCGTAGTTTTTATATTGGGCCCTGAAAATACGGCGTCGAAACAACTACCATTCCAGATTAGCTCTGGGGCCGCAATAACAGATTTGGCTGCTTTTCCTCTTTTTGGGGGGATAAATCTTAGTTATATTAAACTGCTTTTAGCTTTTGCAGTTTTAGTAGCATCGCCTTCCATACCTGATATTATCTGCCGAGCCGTAGGCAGAATGGGTCAGGCTGGACAATTAATTGGCCAGGAGATTGGCGGCAGTATTGGCCAAGGCAGACAATACGCTGGTCAATTCCAAGCTGGCGTAGGGCAGGGCGCTGGTCAAATTGCCCAAGCCAGAGGGTTATTCGGTTCACCAGCATATATGCCTTCAGGGTTTGATAAACAAGGCAAGCCAACAGGTTGGACAATAAACCCCATGGCGTATCAACCTAATATAGTCCAGAAATTGCAAGCACGACGAGTAGCCGCTAAAGGAGAAATACATGTACCTGGAAGTTAAAGATAAAATATATTAGCTGTTGAAACCAGTTCATCTTTTAATTATTCATTTTACTTTCTAACCAATCCCATCCCGTCACTATTTTTACTGTTACCATCTCATTACTTGCACTTGCTTCCTCTGCCAACCTTGGGTAGTCATTCAAACGATTATCCATAAGTTTATAATACATAGCTACATCAGGGTATAATCGATAATAACCAAGCGACCTTATAAATCTGGCATACCTATAGTGTAGGAATTTATTACTGTGCCTTGACGAACCTGAATCTTCAATCTTTTCAATATCTGGATTATATAATCTATTTCCATCATTATCTAATATATAAGCTCCATATTGTGTTCTCCGGAAAATTTCTATACCTTCCAAATTTAAGGGGGCACGTTCCCCTCTCATTAATGATTCCAAAACAGTATTTCTATTCTCAACAACCTCAAGTCTATTAAGCGTCTCTCTAACGGTAATGAGAAATTGTTCATATTTATCTTCTTTGGTAGAAGGGGGTGTTAGATCTCTATTTACAACAACATCATTATATAGCTTCTTTAGCATATCTGCTTCATTGTTAAGTTTTTTACCTAGTCCTTCTTTTAGTTTCTTTTCTTGTTCACTATACCAATCAGAATAAGCCTCGTACACGTCTTGTGCTCCACCTAGTTGTTTAACCCATTTATCCATAGCAAACTGACCCACCATCGGATACTTCTTATAACCCATCATGCGGAAAACATCCAAAGCTCCCCCTGGCGCCCCCCACATATCAGACATGGAGCCAAAATGCAAAGTCATAAACGGAATAAAGGTCCTCAGTCTTCTCACCTTGTAATCCGGCCAATAAGCGGCTTCTGCTCTCATATGGAACCATTGTTTGGTGCAACCTCCATGATCCTGTAAAACATAAGCAGTGCGGTTTTTAGTCCGATCAGCATCTTCAGGGAAAAAATTCATATATAGCTCATCTCCAATCCTGTAGTGTCCCAGATACGATCTTTCACCTGCAGCTAGGTTAACTACACATTCCAAACCTTCAAGGTCAAAATGACCAACACGGTTCAAAGTTGGATCAAGTATTAGAAGTTGCACCGCATGAGGCGGAGCATTTTCCCACCGGAGTTTACCCTCTTTAATTGCTCTCGCTCCTTCAAAAGCTTCTTCAGTTAATATTAAACCAGCATCTTCTTCCTGGTATCCCCAGTAAGGATGACCTGTCCAACGGGAATAAATATGATGAGTAGCGATATCAAAATCAACATGTACATTCTCGGTACCTTCTACTGTCATCTTTTTTGTTTCAGGATCTATCGTACCTGTGGGCGTTTTAAGCAACATCCTCTCTGCTCTAGTATGTATATTAAGATTGTCAAAAACAATAAGCTGACGATTCTGTTCATCCGGTTTTTTATTAAAAATAAGCGGCTTACCAGTATCTGGATCAAACTCTAAACCAGTAGTTGGATCAGTGACGAGTTTTCCTTCATCATCAAAAACCAGAATAACTCCCTCGCCTTTAGAGTTGTAGCCAAGAATCCTAGGATTTTCAGGAACTGCATATCTATATTTCTCTATAGGATCAAGTTTATCGGGCCTTACGCCATATTCGGTATAACCTAATGTATTTGGATCAATAACTTTACCGTTCCGAAGTAAAGTAAAATCCCAGAGTTTAGCCTCGTAACCATGTGTTTTTAAGGCCCAGATCGCCAGTCTCCTGGCCTGATCTACTTTATATTTCAATTCATCAGCAAGAAGATATTTAGACTTTAATCTGCGTTCAATTTCTTGACGTTTTTGATCTGATAAACCAGACCGTTTCAGGGTATCCTCAAGCATCTTGTACTCATTTGAGGAAAGGTATTTACGCTCTAATTTATCTTGAAGTTCTTGAGTTAACTCTTCTCCATAGGTAGCCTGGGTCCAGTTTTCGGCAAAATGGATAAATTTTTCTGCCAGATGGCTAGGGAGATAATCTCTAAATGCGCGTCCTTCTTTATCCTTTCTATCAACCAAGAAAACTCCTCCTCCTCTTTTGGCTTTCTCGCCCATAGCTCCGTATATCTCATAGGCTAAATCAACCGCATTCTTAGCCTCCTCATACATAATTTTATCTTCTCCTTCTAATTTCTTTGGGTCTGTACCTGCCTCAAGCGCCTGTTGAATTTTCCTTGCTCGTCCAAGTCTAGTAAGGGTTAATTTATCAGCAGGATCAAGGTATATGTCTTGACCATTCTCTTTTGCAAACTCCGCATAAATTGCCCGCTCTTCATCGCTTAAATGACGAGTGTCCATACCGTCTTTTATAGCTTGTTGAATTATAATTGCTTTCTGTTTCCGTTCTAATCGGTTATAAAGTCTGTTTTGCTCTTCAAGATCGAAACCTTCATATAAAGATTTGAATTCTTCATCTGACGTAAACTTAGCTATTTCTCGCAAGTTACTTTTATATATATTAT
>JAHIUE010000018.1 GCA_018817205.1 Patescibacteria group bacterium
AGCTGAAACTGGCTTTATGAAAAATATAGTAAAAAGAATAAAGAGAATAAAGCTAAAAAATGCTAAAAATTTAACATTCACTATAATACAATAGCATGTTTACTAAAATATTTTCTTGCTTCTTGTTCATCTTTTTTCATTCGAACAACTAATTCTTTGGCAGAATTGAATTTTTTATTGTCCCTGATTTTTTTTAATAATTTAACAGAAATCCATTTGTTATAAATATTTTTCTGAAAATCCAAAATATAAGTTTCTGCTAAGGTTTTTGTTTCATTAAAAGTTTTGGCAATACCAATAAAAGTTAGGGAGGGATAAATTTTATTTTGCAATTTTGTCTGGGAAATATAAATGCCTTCAGGAATTTTTTTCCATAAATTTACATTGGCTGTCGGAAACCCCAATCTTTTTCCTCTTTTATTATGTTCCCTTACCTTCCCCCAAAATCTATTCATATTGAGCAAATTATATCTTATTTAGTTTCTGCAAATTTTCTAGCAAATATATATCCATATCTTCCAACACCACTAATAATTTCCATGCCCTGTCTTCTAAATTGACGAATATCTCCTTTATAAGTCATCAGAGCTATACCTCGTGGATGAAGAATTCTATTGTAAATAGATAAAGTAACTCGACCACTTTTTAAAAGTTCTTGGCCATCAACATCAGAAGCTCCGGCGCCATTATAATCCAAGATAAAATGGTATTTTGGTAAATATCTCACACGACGGAAATAGCGTTTAACGCTTCCTATTACCAAAATATCTACTTCATTGTCTAAACAAGCTGGTTTGTGATTTGTATCCATGGTTATACCTGTTATCCTGATTTCGCGACCCAATTGTCTCCCTATATCTTTAAAATCTGGAAACGAATATCCCTCTCCGCAACCAGAATCTAAAATCTCTAATGGCTCGGCTCCAGGGAAAACTTTGCTTAATTCCTTTAACTCCTCTGCAAAAGAAAATGGATAATCTACTAAAGATAATTCCCACGCGATTCTTGCCAAATCTCTTTGATCAGAATAATTACCTCTTTTCCACTTAGGATCCACACTGTGATAAGGTCCGATCTCAATAATACTTGCCATAGTAGTGAAGTATATTCCACTATAAGTTATTTTTCAATTTCGCTTTAAGAAAAATTAGGGATAAGTTGCTATGTTTTGGTTGTGTTCTTCCAGGGTTTTTCCGTAATGGGAATTGCCTTCTGAATCATGGTAGTAATAAAGGTAAGGGGTAGAAGAATCGGCATTGGCAACTGCCTGAAGAGAGGCTAAGCCGGGATTACAAATTGGGGTCGGGGGCAAACCTCTATGCAAATAAGTATTGTATGGAGAGTTTATTTTTAAATCATCACGTGTCAAATGCCTTTTCCACCAGCTTTTTTCCGAGGACTGATAGCCTAAAATATATTGGATAGTGGCATCGGCATTTAAACCCATGCCGATTTTAAATCTTTTCAAAAGTATTGAAGCCACCATTTTTCTTGCCTCATCCGAACGGGCTTCCCGCTCTACAATCGATGCCAAAATTACACCTTGATCCTCTGTCAAGCCCAGTGCCCTAATCCTGGATTTTAATTCATCGGAATATTTAACATCAAAATTATCCCTTAATTTTTTTACAATCTGCTCCACTGTAAAATCTTTGGGCAATAAATAGGTGTCCGGAAACATATATCCTTCTTTGGCGTTTTTTAAAAACTCTGAACTCTGAACTCCTAACTCTGAACTCAACTTCTCTGCCATTTCCTCTATCCTCCAGCCTTCAATTAAAGTTATCCAAGTATCAGTACTGCCTGCTTGTATATTTTCTAAAAGCTCCGATACTGACATGGACGGAGACAGCTTATATGAGCCTGCTTGAAGGTTATTGGTTAAATTATTTTGTCTGACATACAACTTAAAAACTAATTCCGACTTTATTAAATTATCTTCTTTCAGCTTTTTGGCTATTTCCGATACTCCCATGCCTTTTCCTATTACAAAAACTTTGCTAGATTGATCAGAAGATACTTGAGCAAGCTGATTATTCCACCAGCCCCTGACTATAAAAATTATAAATACGATAATAACTATAATTGATATAAATTTTTTCATAATTTTTTATCTAAATAATTTTGCAAAATAATGGCAGCAGCTGCAGCATCGCTCAAGCGCCTCTTTTTTTGCGGAAATCCTTGTTCAATCATTTTCCGTAAAGCATCTCTACTGGACAATGTCTCATCGCAAGTTTCAACTTCAAGTCCCGACTTTTTTAAAGAATTTACAAATCCTACCACATTTTTCCCCATTTTCCCTTCCGGCATGCCAATAATCACCTTCTGAAATTGTCCATCTTTAATAATTTTTGAAATTTTCTCTACAGCACCTTTGAAATTTTTAACTTCTATAACCTGCCAGGGGGAAGCAAGGCTACCTTCTGATATTGCCAGACCGATCCTTCGTAGTCCAAAATCTATCCCTAGATAAGTCATCAGAGCATTTTACCTAAAACAACCAGTCTTTTAAAATTTAACCCCGGAGGGACGCAGGTCATCAGAGAAATATATCTTCCCCTCTCGTCCGGAGCAGGAATTACAGAGAGATCGCTGGGATCAACTACTTTAGTCTCCACAACCTTATATAAAAACTTGGCGCCTCCTGCTTTCACTAAAATCTCATCACCTTTTTTCAAATCAAAAAGCTTTACGAAAGGGACCCTTTGGCCCGTCAGAAAATGGCTTATTGCGGAATGGCCGGAAATAAATAAATTACCCTTTTCCCCGGGCAACGCCGAACCAGGCAACTGGATTAGCCCTTTTGACAAATCATTATTATCCACATAAACCGTAGCCTCCTCCATTTTCAGTCTTGGTATTGTTATTTGAAACTCCGAATAGTCGGGGGTTGTCAGTCTTCTCACATCAGAAACAAGAACGGGGAAATTATCTTTATTTTGAACCGAAACTCCCAGAATTTGCTCCTTGGATCGTATCGGGCTGATTAAATTTTTGTTATTCAATTTTTGGCCAAAATCCCAAACCTGAAAAGACGCAACCGGTAAAATAACCTGCATAAGGACAACTATCCCGATTGACAAAAATCCTACGGATACTAGTTTTGATGCTGTAATCACTTAAGTCCAACCTCAATCCTGAGGTTCCTCCCCAGTATTGGCAAGCGCTGTAAAGGAAACGGGAGGTTTGGCTTCATCTGAATTTCAGCGCCCAAGATATCATCCATCCCTTTTATATAATCTATCGCATCTTGCGGCGTTTTAAATCTAATATTGTTTTTAATTTTATCGGTATCTATCTTTGGCAAAAGTTTTGCTTTAAACTTTGCCAAGAAAATCAGCTTGCCGTCTTTTTCCAGTTTCGACACATCCGCTTGAGTTTCTGTTGAAGAAAGATCCAGCTGGAAATTATCAGGTACCTGGGTATCAACCAATTTCGAAACAATCGTCCGAAGATCGCTATCCTCGAAAGCCGTTCCTTTGTAATTTATTGTCAGATTCAGGGAAAATTCGCTGGCGGCATCGTTAATATTTTTATTGTAGCTTTTCTTAATTATATTTTCGGACAGCGCTTCTTGTAAAATCTTTTTATCAGGATATTTCTCCTGCAATTTTTGTTGCGCCTGCTGTCTTAAGTCTGAAGACACCTTGGCAAGAAGTCTTTGCTGGTCTCCCGTTGAAACAACAGTCATCTCTTTTGAAGTTCCACCCGAAAAATTACCCTCTGATATGGCTACCACATCTGCCTTAGAATAATTACCAACTTTAAGCTCCATAGCAGTAGGAATATTTCCATCTCCCCCAATACTCACTGCTGTTGCTCCTACGGGACCATATTTCGATGGTGAGGAGGCAGCACTAGCAGATTTTGAAGCAATAGGGACATCTTTATCTAATTTAAATTTTATTCCACTATCGGTAGTCAGTGTTTGTCCTGCTTTCAAAGTTATTTGTTGATCAGTAGCATTATAAACGTTAACAATTCCCCTAGCCGGGTCACCGATTTGTCTTCTGCCGGAAGCGCTCTCTTTGCCAGAACCTGCTACTTCTATCCCGACTATTTGCCCGGGGATAACTTTATCCTCTTCATTAACCTCTTTTTGATTTGGATCTGCCACAACTGTTGCATCCTTTTCCAAAACCTTAGGTTCAACAAAAATCTTTACATCCGCTTTAACTAAAAATATATAAGCTGTCAGAATTGCACCTATTGCCAGGACTACCGGCAGAAGCAACTTAATATTCAACCGTTTAATCTTTGGCAAAAACTGTGATAAATTAAACTTTGACGGAGGCTGTTGAGGAACCACCAGTTCCTGTCCTTCAACTCCCTCCTGTTTATCCACCTCCTGTAGATTTTTTGATTTCTCCTCTTCAACTATTTTTTGATCTTCTGATTTCATCCCTTCAGCCACATCACCCACCACAAAACCAAAACCCTCTTTCTCTTCTTCCTTCTCTTTAGCCTTCTCTTCTGGAACGTGCGGTTTCTCTTCTGGTGTTAATGGAGACTTTATCTCTGTTTGGGAAGTAACTATGTCGGTAAATTTAATATCAGCAACAATCTCCGACCCGCCGGCCAAACAGATACTTTTTATTTCCAAATCTTCCTCTAAAACCTCTATCTTGGGAATATGCAAGAAAGAAAGTTTTGACATCCAAGAAAAAGATAAAAGTTGCGGTTTTAACCCCGCCGCGGCGGGACCATAAATTAAAATCTTCGAGGGCAAAGTTTCCACATCGGCAAATGTCAGAAGCGCCTTTTCTATATCCGCACCGGCAGATTCTCCTCTTTGAATAACTTTCGCCCCGTCAAGTTTCCCGGCCCTGACAACCGTTACTGTCAAGTGCATCTTTTCAAAACCAACCAGTATGGCGGTGACGGGAATGCCTTCTTCCTTTTCCAGAAAATTAATTAAAGCATGGGGAATTGCAACATATGCCATTGGAGTAAGCTCCAATTCTTTCACCAAACCGCGTAAGATTTTCAAATACTCATCTTTTAAATTTTCGTCTAGTAACCAGGAATTATGCACACCGAAAAGAATTTTCTGGGGTTCAATTTCTTTTAAACCAATTACGCTGTCCAAAAGTTTGTCGGTGACACTGGCAATCTCTTCGTTTGAGCTGTAACTGGCAGAGGCCACGTCTAAAATTTTCAGCTGTTTTCCCGTAACCACCCAAAGAGCGGCCGTCAGTTTTTCGGTTGCTATATTTAATGCAAAAAAATATTCCGGTTGTTCGTCCTTTTTCCTAAACGGCAAAAAGGCAGTTAAATTGTCAAAAAGACTCATATCAATATTTGCTCAAAAAGAGCCTATCTTATTTTATCTTAACACAATTTCTGCTCTTATTCGACGGGTGCCGGAGGATATTGCTTCTTCTTTGGTTATTTTAATTTTTCCGATAACACCAATATGTTCAACGTGTGGCCCGCCACAAAGCTCTCTTGAAAAATCCCCAATAGAATATATGGTCACTTTATCCCCATATTTCTCATTAAAAAACCCCAAAGCTCCGCTTTGTAAAGCCTTTTCTTTATCCATTACTTCTTTTGTAACCGGTAAATCTTCTTTAATTTTTTCATTTACCAAATCCTCAACCTTTTTAATTTCCTCATCAGTCATTTTCCGCTCAAATGAAAAATCAAACCTTAATCGCTCTGAAGTTATATTTGAACCTTTTTGAATAACCTGGGGTCCCAAAATTTCCCTTAAAGCCTGGTGCAAAAGATGAGTAGCAGTATGGTATTTGGTGACTATTTCAGAATGATCAGCCAATCCTCCTTTAAACTTGCCTTTTTCAACCCTAGAAGCTTCTTTGTGTTTATTTAATTCTTCATTATAAAACGGTTTAATTTTTTCTATATCCAATCCAATCATTTGTGCGGCACCAAAAGCTACCGGCTCAGGTATCCCCATAGATTGATGGTAGAAAGAAATTGTCCCTGATGCATTTGCATTAGAATTAGACGACTTATAATCCAATTCGAGCTTTTCACTCATTTGGTTATAGACTGGACCTGTAACCAATTGATAAAGAGCTCCTCCCACATTATGCATCTCTTGATATATAGAACTTGATCTTTGGGCTAATTCAGTATACTCATCTTGATAACCTAATATAACTGCTCCAACAATTAAATCTAAAATTTTTCTTTCTAACTGCTTATTTTCTTGAAATAGAGCTAGTGTAATTAATCTATGAACAACAGACCCCCTTGAATCCTCTGAATTAGGTTGTACTCCAGCAGCTAGAAGAAAAACTGCTGCTTTTAAGTGATCTGCAATAATTCTTTGGGATCTTTTAGAGTAATTATTTTTAGATTTTCTTATTTCAGCAATAATCGGCTCAAACAAATCAGTCTCGTAATCACTTTCTTTTCCATTTAATACCGCCAAAATTCTTTCTAAACCCATTCCGGTATCCACATTTTTCTGGGGCAAATCCTCTAAAGTTCCATCTTCTTTCCTGTTAAATTGTATAAAAACATCATTCCAAAACTCTACCCATCTTGAATCTTCATTAGGCTTTCCCCCCGGTTTACCCTCACCTATCCAATAAAACATTTCCGTATCCGGACCACAGAGGCCGGATTTTTCGCCTGTCGGCCACCAGTTATGATCTTTGCCAAAATAAAAAATTCTGTCTTCCGGAATTCCTAAATTTTTCCAGATTATGGCCGATTCTTCATCGCGGGGCGTATCTTTATCTCCTGCAAAAACACTTACTGCCAGTTTTTCTATGGGAATCTCCAACTCCTTTGTTAAAAATTCAAATGATAATTTGATGGCCTCATCTTTCCAGTAATCCCCCAAAGACCAGTTACCCAGCATTTCAAAAAAGGTATGATGAACCGCATCACCAACCTGGTCAA
>JAHIUE010000019.1 GCA_018817205.1 Patescibacteria group bacterium
GTATTTACCGGAGCCGGGGATATCGGGGAAGAGAATATAAAACTTGCGGCAACTGTCGGGGCAATTGTAGTCGGGTTTAATGTAAAAGTTGCAACAAATGCCGCGAAACTGGCTGAAAACGAACATGTTTTAATAAGAACCTACAATATAATTTATGAGCTTTTGGATGATATAGAGGAAGTGGTAAATACCTTACTTGAGGTGGGACAGCTGGAAGAGGTTTTGGGAAAAGCCAATATTATTGCAGAGTTTCCTTTTGGCAAAGACGAAAGGGTGGCAGGCTGCAGGATGATAGAAGGGACTGTTGCCAAAGGGCAGAAGATCAGGGTTACAAGAGATGGGCAGGTGATTGGCGAAGGGAAACTTAAATCTTTAAGAAAGGTTAAAGAAGAAGTTAATAAAGTGGAAAAAGGTAATGACTGCGGCATGCTTTTTGATCCCCCGATTGATTTTGCAATCGGCGACATTGTCGAATCCTTCAGAGTTATCTAGGTTTATTTATAAACTTCATGGGTTCCGATCGTATCCAATACAATGGCACCATTTTTCTCGAAGTGGAATACTATTCTCCAATGATATGAAATAGAGAAAGAATAGGAATCTTTGAGCTCACCTTTGAGTTTATGCGTTTTTAATTTTCGATCAAAAGGATTATGACGAAAAATTTCTTCTTTTTCTTCGATTGCTAACTTTACTTGTTTGGGAACTTTTTTGTAAGCTTTTGCAAATTTTTCAGTCCGGTAAATTTTCACTTAACGTAAATCTTTAAAAGATTTTAACTCTTTCATTTTACCAGTTCTTGCTTCTTCTCTGCTTTCCAAAACATCCAAAATAGCTTGCATTTCGGATAATTTTTTAGGATCCATAATTACTACCTCGGGTTTGTTATTTCTCATAACCACTACTGGTTCTTTGGTCTTTTTAACCAAATCAAATATCTTTCGGTAATTTCTCTGTATCTCTCTGGCTGTAGTCATTCTAGGAAAAGTGTACATAATATTTTATATAATATTATATATACAATTGTATGTCAAGAGGTAAACTAATACACCCCAAAGCGTACATCAGAAAGTGATATAAACCCCATAAAATTAGTCCTTGACAAGCAGAGAGAGAGAGTTAAATGTAAGTATGACAGAAGTTGGCGAAATCAATCCTGCAGTTAAGGTTGGAAAGGTTGTTAGGATCCAACAGGAACGGGTTAAGGCTGCCGAGCAACCGTTTCATTTGATAGATAGATTGGTTGGGAACTGTACTAACGGTGAAGTTGCTGCTGATTACAGAAAAGGAATAGGTGGTTCAGTTAAAACAAGAATTGAATCTGGAAATGCAGTCCTGGATCAAACATGGAACTTTGATAAGAATGGACAAGTGATCTCAATTTCTATAAATAGAAACTTTAAAAACAGGGCTAACTCCCCAATGGCAAGCGAGATGATGCTATCTCGAGATGAAGATGGAAAATTCCAAGTAGAGAAAAATGCATTGAGTAGAGATTTACCAGAATGGGAAAACGAATTTCATACAGCAAAAGCAAGAATAGTTGCAGGGCCAAGACCGAAATTTTCCCTTAATCCTCTTAATCCTAATCCTAAATAAAAGATAAGCCTGCATTAATTTGCTTTTTATGGGCTACTTATGCTAGAATTGCTGCGTTAGTATGAAATACGATTCACAATTTACAGAGCTTAAAAATTTACTCCCCGCTGCCAAAAATATTTTAATTGCACTCCCCTCTGGTGCAAACATAGACAAACTGGCAGCAGGGCTTTCTTTATTTTTAACTTTTGAAGCTTCCGGTAAACAGGTTTCTATTATTTCCGATGACACGGTTTTAGCCTCTCACGGTTATTTATATGGCGTGGATCATATTCAAAAAACTCTGCCGCAAACAGAAGGCGGCAATTTAACTCTGACTTTGGAAGGCGTGGCTGCATCCAATGGTACAGTTCCCGCTCTTGAAAAACTGGACTGGTTTGCGGAAGGAAACAACTTAAACTTGGTATTTCATGTTTTGCCGGGTCAAACTTTCCAGCCTGCAAAGATTGTCCCAAAGTACCAGGGGTCCGGTTTTAATTTAATTTTTGTCATAGGGGCTGTTAATTTAAACTCTCTAGGCGGTATTTATTCCCAAAATCCGCAAGTTTTTTCAAATACTCATCTGGTTAATATTGACACACAATCTGCCAATACCAGCTTTGGCCAGACCAATGTTTTGGATAACCAAGCTTCATCTTTATCAGAAGTAATGGTCAATCTTATTTCCGATTTAGGTTTCGGCTTAGATGCCGATAGCGCTTCAAACCTGCTTGCGGGGATTTTTGATGCTACGGGAAACCTGTCAGATCCCAAGACAAGTGCAGATACTTTTATGGCTGTGGCAAATTGCCTCCGCGTTGGAGGGAAGAAACCCTTCGGCTCCGCTCAGGGCCATAGCCCGGATTTGACATCTCAAGTTCGGCCACAGTCTCAACCGGCGCAACCTACCTACGACTGGAGTGCAGTTTCAGCCGCCATCGGAGCAAATATTGGGCCAGTAGTTCCAGTTGCACCACAACCGTCTCCGGAAGAGCGCCCGGTCGGAGAAGGAGTTATTTCGGAGACAGTTGAACCGGACTGGCTAACCCCCAAGATCTTCAAAGGCACATCTTTAGGTTAAGGCTTGCAAACTTTTTAATTTCCTGTTATACTACGCCCAAAGTAAAAAGGATAACGTTTTGGCACCAAGGTTATTCTGAAAGGAGTTTAAGATGCCACTTGATCCAAAGATTAAGCAGAAAATAATTAAAGAGTTTGCCACCAAGAGCGGTGATACAGGTTCTCCCGAAGTCCAAGTTGCGCTTTTAACAGAACAGATTAAAAACTTGACAGACCATCTGAAAGAACATCCACACGATATTCATTCAAGGCGGGGACTTTTATCCATGGTTAACAAAAGAAGAAGACTGTTGCAATACCTGTTTAAAAAAGACAACGAAAGATATACAATGGTGATAGAGAAGTTAGGGTTATCAAAGTAATTTGGACCTCCATTATCTATATTTATCATCTAAATAATAAATTGATATGAAAAAAATTATAACTAAAGAAATCGACCTTAATGGTCGTAAACTAAAGCTAGAAACAGGTAAATTGGCTCTGCAGGCCGATGCGGCTGTTACCGTGTCTTGGGGAGAAACGGTTATTTTGGCAACCGTTGCTACCCAACCTTTGGCTGAAGACATCGGCTATTTCCCTTTGTCCGTAGAATATGTGGAAAAACATTATGCCGGAGGCAGGATTTCTTCTTCAAGATTTATTAAAAGGGAAACCAAGCCTAGCGATGAAGCTATTTTAACAGGCAGACTGATTGACCGTTCAATTCGCCCCCTTTTCCCGAAAGATTTTAGAGGCAGTGAAGTCCAAGTCATTTTGACTGTTTTGTCAATTGACCAGTCAAATGATCCGGATATTGCCGGTTTGATTGGAGCCTCGGCTGCCCTGTCAATCTCCTCCCTACCCTGGAACGGTCCGATTGCCTGCATAAGAGTTGGCGAGCGCGAAGGCAATTTAATAATCAATCCGCCAATGCATGAGATGGAACATCTTAACATGGATCTTTTGGTTGCTTCAAATAAAGAAAAAGTAGTAATGATTGAGACAGAAGCAAACCAAATTGGCGAAGATTTGCTCTTTGCGGCAATAGAAGAAGCGCATAAGAATGCCCAACCGGTCATAGATTTAATTGAGGAATTTACAAAAGAAGCAGGTAAGAAAAAACAGGTTTTTTCCCATTTGGCGGAAGAAGTTGAAGAAGCATTGCTTTCCGAAGTTTCCAAAATTATCAAGGAGAAAGTTGAGAAGGCTTTATTTGATAATGAACACCCCTGGCATGAGGCAACCGGCGATCAGATTAAAAAGGATTTGACTCTTCAGTATGCGGAAACTTTAACGCCGCAAATTATTTCCGGAATTTTTGATAAAGTTGCCAAGGAGATTTTGCACGAAACGGTTTTAGAAAAGGATAAAAGGGTTGATGGTAGGAGTATGGATGAAATTAGACCGATCGAGATGGAGGTTGGAATTTTACCCAGGACCCACGGCAGTGCCCTTTTTCAAAGGGGAGATACCCAGATTTTATCTGTGGTAACTTTGGGAGCACCTTCCTTGGAACAGACTCTGGACGGTATGGAAGGCGAGAGACAAAAAAGGTTTATGCATCATTACAACATGGGTATTAATCCTTTTGCGGTGGGAGAGGTAAAAAGGCTGGGTCCGCCTACAAGGCGAGATATCGGACACGGGTCTTTGGCAGAAAA
>JAHIUE010000020.1 GCA_018817205.1 Patescibacteria group bacterium
CTTCTGGCACGTAGTTAGCAAGTGCTTATTCATCTGGTACCGTCATAATCTTCCCAAATAAAAGGAGTTTACAACCCGAAGGCCTTCAATCCTCCACGCGGCGTCGCTCGATCAGACTTTCGTCCATTGTCGAATATTCCCGGTTGCTGCCACCCGTAGGTGTATGGGCCGTGTCGCAGTCCCATTGTGGCTGACCGACCTCTCAGTCCAGCTACCCGTCGTTGCCTTGGTAGGCCATTACCCCACCAACTAGCTGATAGGACGCGGGCTGATCCAAAAGCGCCTTGCGGCTTTGGTACGTTCATGTAACTGAACGTACCACATGGGAGATTACCTCGCCTTTCGGCAAGCTATATCCCACTTTTGGGCACATTCCCGCGCATTACTCACCCGTCCACCACTGTCGCCTTGCGGCGACCGTTCAATTTGCATGCCTAAGGCACGCCGCCAACGTTAATCCTGAGCCAGGATCAAACTCTCAAAAAGAATGACGAGATGTCAGTCTTCAGCTATCAGCTTTCAGACTTTCTTACGATTGTCTGACGACTGACGACTTGGTACTGACGACTCATCTAAAAACCCACCACTCTTTTAGGTATTAAAAATCCCGCCACTCGGCGGGATACTTTTAAGCCGAAGAGTAGTATATAAAAAATCTTCGGTTGTTAATGTGCAATGTTGAGTAGTATTATCTTAGTAGCTATCAGTCTCCAGCTATCAGCTATCAAACAAATGTCTGACGACTGATGACTGAGAGCTGACGGCTCTTTCTAACTTTCTCCTTTTCCATTTTGTATTTTAACCCAAAAGATTTACTTCTGTCAATAACCTTATATAATACTATTGCTAAACTCACCATCACATTCAAAGAGATATTTACCCCAAACATGGGGATTTCAACAATGCCATCAGCCATT
Organism: Patescibacteria group bacterium; assembly: GCA_018817205.1. Classification (GTDB taxonomy): domain Bacteria; phylum Patescibacteriota; class Microgenomatia; order Daviesbacterales; family UBA10151; genus UBA10151. The sequence continues at coordinate 918 of JAHIUE010000020.1, forward strand.
TCTAACACCTCTTTTGACACCCCTGTTGTCTCATTTCCTACTATTAAACATACAGGCAGTTTATAATCAAAAGTATTATATTGAGTACTTTTTGTACTCTGTTCTATTGCGATTATCTTTACTCTTTCCCCTTCACGCTTTACCCTTGAAACTGCTTCTTGCGCAGTTTCACAATATTCCCATTCCACCCATTCAGTAGTATTAATAGAGGCTTTTTTAATTCGATGGTTGGGAGGAGTTTCTGTTTGTCCGCAAAGAAAAATCTTTTTAGCCCCTACCGCATCCGCCAGCCTGAAAATTGAGCCGATATTATATGTATCCAGCACATTATCCAGAATAATGTATATTTCGTTTTTTTTGCTTTGCTGACGACTGATAGCTGACGACTGATAGCTCCTTAGCTGTTTTGCATTCAATTTAACCATAATCTATCTATTTAAGTTTATTGAATTGCTCCGGCGACAAATTTACATCCCGGAGAATCTTATGGAGAAGCCCAATTCCTACACTCTCTCCTGAATGGATTGGCACAGAAGTTTTTCTACCATCAGCATGCTCTAATCTGACATGACTTCCCTTTTGACGGACTTCCATAAACCCTTCCCTGACAAGAATTTTAATAAGTTCTAAGCCATTTACAGGAGATAGCTTAGGCATATGTGAGACTGATATCCTCAATAGCAAAAAATTTAGGATGTGATTGAGGCGAAGATAGTTTGTCTTTCTTAATATCTTTATCAGATTCCAGAACCAGATTAATTACTTCTTTAATTCTTTCTCTTACCTCCTCCAAAGTCTTAGCTTGCGTGTAACATCCGGGTAATTCAGGCACGGATGCTACGAAAATACCGTCCTTATCCTGTTCAATGATAACTTTAAATTGTAGAATTCTGGTCTGCTTTTTCATAATTAGGACAATATTATACCACAATAAAGTCCCTTGTTTGACAACTTGGAAGGTATAAACTACCATAAAATCATGGATTCGACATCTGCCCAGCCTATCCCTACTCATTGACTTCTTAAGTTAATTTATCGTAAAATATAGGCATGAAAAGCTATACTTTCCGTACCATTATTGAGCCTGACGAAAAAGGCTATCATGGTTTTGTGCCTCTTTTAAGGGGTGTACATACTGTTGGAAAAACTATCGAAGAAACCAAGAAAAATTTGGATGAGGCCATCAAATGTCATCTGGAAGGCTTGATTAAAGACGGTATCATCCCTCCGCGTGAACAAAACGCTATAGAAGCAATTCAAACTTTCTGATGGCAGAAGAACGACCATCCCATATCATCCTTCTCAAGAAATTAGACGGGGAACCCTAAAAGCAATCATTGATGATTTAGATATGACTGTTGAAGAATTTATCCAAGCGCTGAAGGATTGAAAAAATGGTTTGACAACTCCCATTCTGGCTTGAAATGTGGTATAATGTGATATAATATAGGTTAATTATGAGTACTGAATTATTACCTACCGGTGAAGTGCTTTTTATGCCTGATGTTTTAAAACATCCTTTAACTGAATCTGTGCGTGGCAGACGTACATCACCAAGACTCGCTTTGGCCTGTAGCAGCGGGCTACTAGTTGTGGCAACGATTATCGGTTGCGCTTCCCCTGCTGTGCAGACGGCAATTGCAAAAATCCCAACTGAGACTTCAACTAAGGCTCCAACCGAAGTCGCAACCGCAACCGAAGCACCAACTACAGAATCTGCTCCAACTTCAGCACCAACACCGTATAGATTGGAATTTCCCGGAATTCAAAGCTCTAATGCAACTCAAGAACCTGTAAAGCCTTCCCCTACTGCTACCAAAGAATCGATTGCTACCAAAGAACCTGCAACTGCAACAGCAGTCCCTCCAACCGAAAGTCCTACTGCAACCGCAACTCAAGCGGCAAAAAACGAAGGAGAGCAAAAAGAAGCCTCCTGCTCTATCCTCCCAGCTGAATTTTGTTCCCAAGCTGAAGTGATTGAATGGGAATACAAAGGGCAGGTGTTTAAATATATCGGACTACGATTACCACCTGGAGTCTCCATTTTCTCTCCTGATACATCTGTGCTTTACAAAGGGACTGCAGGAGGAGATC
>JAHIUE010000021.1 GCA_018817205.1 Patescibacteria group bacterium
GTTTTGCTTTTAGTAATATGGTTTTTACAAAAACCAAAAATTAATAGACTTGCATTAAACTTGTTTTTATTTTTCTTATTTACCCAAGCCCTATCTTTAATTGGAGCATCATCAGTTGGACCAGGACTGGTTCGATTAGAACAATATGCAGTTGCAGGGTTATTTGGAGTTTATCTGGCATCAGTAAACTCATCCAAGAAAATAATTCTGCCATTGGCAATAGGAATTGCAGGAGAATCTTTATTGGTACTATTGCAATTTATAAAAGGATCAACATTAGGGCTTTGGATTTTGGGAGAGAGAACTTTTTCTGTTTCTACGCCGGGAATTGCTAAATTCGATTTTTACGGCAGACAGTTTTTGCGGCCTTATGCAACTTTTCCTCATCCGAATGTCTTGGCAGCCTTTATTTTAGTAGCGATAAGTATTTTAAATAAATCTAAAGCGGTTTTGGTTTTTGGGAGTATTGCTATTTTTTTGACTATGTCAAGAACCGCTATTTTTGCAGGATTTATGCTGGCAATATTTTATCTTAAAAAAAAGTGGTTGTTTCTTGCAGGAGCTGTAGTTTTAATTCTATCCCCGATTCTTTTTATTCGATTTTCAAGTCTAGCAAATTTTGACAATTTGACCATTTTGCGCCGCGGAGAACTTTTAGGGAATGCCTGGCAAATATTCTTAAAATACCCCATATTCGGGGTGGGTTTGAATAATTTTATCCCTGCTATGGCCGGTAATTTAATAACCGGTCCAAGCCGCTTTTTACAACCTGTACATAATATTTTTTTGCTGGCTTTATCTGAAACAGGGATAATAGGATTAATAGGGCTAATGAGTCTAATCGGACTGCCGATTTTAAAACTATACCCTAGACGCTATACCCTATACCCTTGGCTGATTATTCTTTTTCTGGGAATGTTTGACCACTATTTTTTAACATTGCCCCAAGGTTACCGGTTGCTATTTTTGGTTTGGGGGCTGTCTTTCTCCGTGATAAAATGATTTGATGCAAACGGTTAAGAAAATTTCCGAACAGACTCTTTGGCAGGTTTTGGGTAAAATTATTACTTCCCTGTCAACTTTTATTATCTTGGGGCTAGTTGCCAGAAATTACGGCAAAGAAGGTACAGGGATTTTTACTCTTGCACTTGCCTATCTGGCAATATTTTATCTTCTTGCTGATTTTGGATTTAACGCACACGTCTTAAGAAATAAAGCAAAAACCAAATCTGAATGGCAAAAGCTGCTGGGGACTAGATTGGTATGGTCCGCAGTATTGGTAATTTTGGCAGTGGGGCTCTTGCCTTTATGGCCTTTTGCTACTGCCGGGTTTACCATGGCTGTGGTTTTTGGCAGTCTGGCAATTATTGCCTACTCCGTATTTGTGACTTGTAATTTAATTTTCCAAAAAAAGCTAATATATAACTTATCCGTATTGGCATCCGGTATAGGGACTTTAGTGGGCTTGGCGGTTTTTATATTCCTGGTAGCTTTCAGATACTCTGTTCCTGTCCTTATTTTTGCGCATTTGGTTGGCTATATTGCAATATCGGTAAGTGCTATTTTTTTAGTCCGTAAATTCTTAGATAAAATATCCCCGATATTTAGCATGACTTATACCAAAGAACTATTCAATAAGTCCTGGCCTATTGCCGCAACGCTTTCTTTAAATGTTTTATATTTTAGAGTAGACGCCTTTATGGTCGCCTATTTTAAATCCTCTTCCGATGTCGGTATCTATAATGTGGCTTATTCTGTTTTTCAAGCAGTTTTAGTTTTGCCTACGTTTATTATGAATGCCTATTATCCACTCATGTTAAAGTCCTTAGGAAGAATTAAGGTGGTGGCTGCGGGTCTTTTTGGGCTGGCTTTTTTGGGGACAGGATTTGCTTTTTTGTTTTCACCTATAATCATTGAAATTTTAACAGGAGGGGGGTTTGACGGTTCAATCTACGCCTTACGGGTTCTCTCTTTAGGGTTTCCTGCTTATTTTATTTCAGCACTTCTTATGTGGGTTTTTATTACCAAGGGCCGATACCAAAAATTGCTTTTAGTTTATGCGTTTGGCCTTTTAGTAAATGTGGTGCTTAACTTTATTTATATTCCGCAATACTCGTACTTGGCCGCCTCCTGGACAACGGTAATTTCCGAATACTTGATTTTGCTTTTGCAGGTTGTCATACTAATACCCATCTTGAAACATGAAAAAAATTAACCCTTCGACTTCGCTCAGGGTTAATGGTGAGCAAAGTCGAACCATTAATATTTATACAGACGGAGGTTCGCGCGGCAATCCGGGACATGCCAGCTACGGGTTTGTAGTTTTAGATGATAATGGCAAGCTGATTTACGAGCAGGGTAAATATATCGGTATAACTACCAATAACGTTGCCGAATACAGTGGAGCGTTGGAAGCCTTGAAATACGTTAAAAAAAACTTAGCAAAAGAGAATTTATCAATTGAACTTTTTGCCGATTCAAGGTTGGTTATAGAACAGCTCTCCGGCAGGTTTAAAGTGAAAAGTGCGCATCTTAAGCCGATTATCGAAAAAATAAAAATACTTGCTTTGGAATTGGGCGGTGTAATTTACAATTATATCCCCCGTCATAAAAACACAGAAGCAGACAGATTAGTCAACCTTGCTCTTGATTCCCGCTAGCTTGTTATCTTCCGATACCTTTTATCTCTCTTGAATTTGTCCGGATGAGTGATACGATTTACGCGTGGACCAAATAGCCGACTCTATCAATAAAAAGAATAGCATTTTGCTTGCACGAAATAGTCCTGTGGCTTTGGTTGTGGGAGCTGCCAGCTTTCTCGGTTCTCATTTAGTGGACAAACTTTTGGATAAAAATATTCAGGTAGTGGGAACAGATGATTTAACAGCTTCTGATAAGCGGAATCTAAGGAAGGCTTCTGAAAACCGCAATTTCCATATGGTTATAGATTCCCCGGAAAAGCTGGATTTGGATTTACCGCGCCTTGATTATATATTTTTAATACCTCAAAAAAATACGAAACTTATAAAAGTTCTCGAACTTTTTAAAAGTACAAAATGCCGAATGCTTCTTTTAAGCTCAATTGAGCTTTATGATAAGAGCAGTGGTCATAGGTTTGGATGGCTAAAGGAAATTGAAGAAGATATTGCCAAGTTTGCCGGAGACCACAATTTGAACGCCAGAATTTTAAGAGTGGGGCCTATTTTTGGGCCCAGAATGGATTTTGAAGATTCCGATCCGATAGTCAGGCTGATTAATCAGGCATTAACAGAGGATTTGCAAAAAGAGGTTTCTTTGGAATTTTCTTCAAGAGCGTTATATGTTGCGGATGCGGTTGATTTAACAATTAAAACCATACTTTCCGGAGCCACTGCCCAAAAGATCTTTGACGCAGTTTCACCCACTCCTATTAAAGTGTCCGAAATAAAGCAGATTCTCCTGGACCCTGTTTGGTATGAAAACAAAGATTTTGACCCAACAGAACTGCCTCCTTGGCCGACCCCCAACCTAGATAAAACCATAAAGCATCTAAATTGGCATCCCAAGCACAAACTTACCCCTAGTTTAAGAGATACTTTAAGTTATTTTAAAGATAATGAGATTGAAGTACCGAGAGCAGAAGACAAAAAATTGAAGTTAGAAGAAAGCATGAAAGGGGAGCTGGAATCATTTAAACAAGAAGTTAAAAAAGAAGACCTGCCTGCCGGCAGGCAGGAAATCAAGCCGGAAAAGAAAAAAGGTTTGCCGAAATTGGCAGTCCCGTGGTCAAAACTGGTGCAACTTGCCGTGGTTATCCTTGTTACTTATGCTTTCATTTGGCCCGGTTTGATTTTAGGCTGGGGATTTATAACTTACCGTTATAACTTAAACCAGGGTTTGGAAAGTCTTGAGAAAGGGGAGTTTGATAAAAGTTTGATCCAGGTAAAACAAGCACGTTCGGGGTTGACTGCTGTTAGATCTATTTACGAGATACTGGAACCAATCAAAGCAACAGGGGTTTTAAAAGAACGGTTTGAATTAGGGGATAGCTTGATTGCGTTGTCATCTTTCACGGCAAGTTCCGCGGAAAATACTGCCAAAGGCGTGCAAGCGCTTTACCAAAGCCTTAAGGTTATTATGGGAGAGGGTAGCGAGTCTCCCAGTCAGTACTTTACGACTGCCCAGGTTGATTTATCTTTGGCCGGTGAGGATATATCGCGCGCGCATGCGATTATATCAGGCAACAACTTCAACAGCCTCCCCAAAATCCTGGCTGAAAAAGTTAGTGGAGTTGGGGGGAAGTTAGATCAGTATAGCAATTTACTTCAAAAAGCCCACACTTTGAGTATACTGCTACCTAAACTGGTGGCACTGGACGGAAGCAAAAATTATCTGGTTTTGCTGCAGAATAATATGGAGCTCCGCCCGACAGGGGGGTTCATAGGTTCGTTTGCCAAAATCTCTTTTGAGGCGGGGAAACTCAAGGGGTTGGAAGTAAATGATATCTATAATATAGACGGCAATTTGGAACTGCATGTTGAGCCGCCAAAAGAAATCAAGGAGGATTTAGGCCAAATCAATTGGTACCTGCGGGATTCTAACTGGGAGCCGGATTTTCCCACAGCCGCCCGTCAGGCAGAGTGGTTTTACGCTAAAGAAACAGGAGAAAGAGTGGAAGGGACTGTGGCTTTGGATATCACTGCTGTTGAAGAATTACTTAATGCAGTAGGGCCTTTGGATTTACCTGATTATAATGAAAAAATTACGGCGGAAAATCTTTTCGAAAAAGCGGTATCTCATGCCGAAACAGGTTTTTTCCCGGGATCTCAAGCTAAAAAAAGCTTTTTAACAGCTCTTGTCAATGAGCTTTTCAATAAAATTTTTTTCCTACCTGGCAATAACTGGCCGGGGATTGTTTCGGCATTGGCAAGATCTTTAGATGAAAAGCACTTGAGTATTTATTTGGATGATACCAAGCTTTTTTCCTATTTAACTTCCGAAGGGTGGACCCATGTTTTGCCCAGGGCTTCGGATCAAAATAAAGATAGGGATTTTTTGAGCTTGGTTGAGGCAAATTTAGGGGCAAACAAAGCCAACTACTATCTTGATAGGAATTATAAACTGGAAACAGTGATAGGTAAGGACGGAGAGGTAAAACACAGATTAAGAGTAAGTTATATAAATAGAAGTCCTTCGGATACTTTTCCGGCTGGTATGTACAAAAATAGGATGAGGGTTTATCTGCCTTTTGGTACAAAATTAGACAGGGTGCTTTGGGCAGAATCGGATATTACCCGGGATGTAACAAATTTTGTAGACTATGGCCGGTCGGGTTTCTCAATGCTTTTGGAGCTTGCTCCTAAAGAACAAAAGACTTTAGTCTTGGATTATTCGGTGCCTACAAAACTGGAATTTGAAAACGACAAAGCCTCGTACAGGTTGGATATTATCAAGCAGGCAGGTATTTTAAAAGACCCGCTGGAGTGGACAATTTTTTACCCGATTGGTTACCAGATAGTTTCAACGCAAGCCAAGAAAATTGGCCCCCAGGAACAAACTATACAGACAGATTTATCCAAAGATAGGAGTTTTGAGGTAGAATTTAAAAA
>JAHIUE010000022.1 GCA_018817205.1 Patescibacteria group bacterium
ATGTAATATGCCCTGACTCTTGTTTCCAAAAGCGCTTGCTGGAGGGCCAGTTTATCTTCCCTGACATCAAGGTCTTTTTGTTTTTGGTTGATGGTGGCTGACAAATGATTCAGATTAGCCTGAATTTGAGCCAATTGGCGCTTCAAAGAATCAAGCTGCCCTTCCAAAGGAGTGGTTGCTTTAACAGACAGCTCTCTGGCATGATTTAGCTCATCAATCTGCCTTTGCAGAACCTCTATCTCGTCGGCATGAACAGTTGGTAGTAAGTAGTAAGTAGCAAGTAGTAAGGATAAAAGGATAAAAACTGCTGCAGTAAACTTTTTTATAAAGGGCATGTTCTTAATTCTACCATTGCCTAATGCTTACTACCAACTACTAGCTACCAGCTACTAATTATGCTAAACCCGCTCAAACTTTGCAAAGAAAAGTTTATTCGGGTAAACTGAAACCAATGTCCAAAAAAACACTTCGATTATTGCTTATTATTTTCTCCGTTGCTGCTTTCTGGCTTCAAATTTATACTAAAATTACCTATGCCACCCAGGTGTTTGATGTACCAAAATATGGAGTAAAATTCACCGTTACTCATGACCCAGATCGTCTTTATACAGAGTCCAGTTCTGTAACTGTAACAGTAACTACCGATCGAAACTTCTTTGACTTAAATTCTGATTATGCGTATCTCTTTCAGTCGGTTACAGATAAAGGGTGCTTCTTTGGTTCTTCGAATGCACCAGAACATTATAAAGCCGAAAATGCCACCACTTATAAAGCTACATTGAAATTAGGAATGGGTTGCACTGCTAATCCAGGTGGGTGGACATTTTCATTATCTCAAGTAGTAAAAGGTACGAGCACAAAAGAAGAATTATTCTCTGGCTATCAAATAGTTATTGAACAAACAGGAGGACAATTACCCAGTATTCAACCATTAAATGACCCTTTAAAAGTAGGTACTATACCGAGCGTAGTTCTAGTCAATCCCAGAATAAATAATAATTATGAATTTTGGTGGGCAGGAGCAATAAAATCTTTTGCTACCAATCCGCATCCGATTACGGCTATCTCCAATAATAATGTTACTATCCCACTTTTAGAAGATGGGGGCGGCAACTTCAATGCTCCAGGAGACAAAATATTGTGTATGAAAGTCAAAAAGAAAGGAGACTGGGACAGATTTCCTGGTGGAGTAACATGCGAATATCAAACAATTTTCCATTATCAATTAAATATTATGCCTCCAAGCACAGGATGTACATTAGATCCCAGCGCAAATGCCTCAACAGTAGATAGCATCAGTATAAGAATAGCAAACTCATTTCCCAATACAGATATCGAAGGCTATTTAGAACAAGCAGGAAATACTTTGAATCGGACAACAGGCAAAACCGATGATTACGGAAATGCTCTTCTATCTTTAGGTAACACATTATCCCAAGGTAGTTATATAACTCATATTATTAATACCGCTACTCAACAACCAATTTGTCCCAATCAACAATTGAATATAACTGAAAAAGGATCAGTCCCTAACCCGCCTGCCTTTACTCCAACCAAATGCGATGATCCAACAAAATGCTCAGAAAGCGGAGGTAAACCCACTGAAGGTTGTACAAATAATGACAAAAGCCCGGCTATTGCCACAGCCATTGGCTGTATACATACCAATCCTGCGGAATTTGCCAAAGATTTATTAACATGGGTTATAGGAATCGGAGGAGGCATAGCATTTTTGATGATGCTTTTGGGAGCATTTCAGATGCTGACTTCTGCCGGAAATCCGGAAACTTTGCAGGCAGGCAGAGACAGACTGACCAGCGCAGTAATCGGACTTTTGTTTATCATCTTCGCTGTACTTTTGATGCAAATTATTGGAGTTGATATACTGGGAATACCGGAGTTTAAATAATGAACGAATTTACAATTTGCAGTTTTCAATTTTCAATAAATTTACAATGAGTAAATTTTCAAATAATTATAATTTAGAAGAAAGAACTGCCAAGTTTGGAGAGATAGTTATTGAATTGTGTAAAAAATTAAAACAAGATACAATCTCCTCGCCAATCATTAACCAATTAATCCGCTCATCTACGAGCATCGGCGCAAATTATATGGAAGCAAACGGAGCAAGTTCTAAAAGAGACTTTCAAAACAAAATTTTTATTTGTAAGAAAGAATCCCAAGAAACTAAACACTGGCTTAGAATGCTCACAAAATGTTTTCCGGAGAAAGTGACTGATACCAGGACTCTATGGAAAGAAGTGCAGGAATTAACTTTAATATTCCAAAAGATAGGTTCTTCATTAAAAATTAATCAAATGAAAATTGAATGAAAATTAGAAATTAAAAATTGAAAATTATATAGAATATGGTTAAATTAACTCTACAATTACCAGGAATGTCACCCATACCCCAACCTTCACCACTGGAGTCAAGGTTTACTGATCTTGGCTCTGTTTTATCCGGACTTTTAAATATTGCCTTTTATGTAGCTTTCTTTTTGGCTTTTTTCTATCTTGTCTGGGGAGCTTTTTCCTATATTACAGCCCAGGGTAAAAAAGAAGAACTGCAAAAAGCCACAGCCCGGATCACCTGGGCAATAATCGGCCTTATCATAGTTTTCCTGGCATATTTTATAGCCCAATTCGCTGGGCAAATACTTACACCTGAAGGGGGATTGCCATTTTGAAAGATCTTAATTGCCTTGATCCAGAGGGCAGAGGAATTTCAATTAGTAATTGTTTTGGGTTTGGCAAATTTACCTCTTTGGGCGAAGTAATCAGTGAAATAGTTCCTATCATGTTTTCCGTGGCAGGAGCTGCTATGGTTTTATATTTTCTTTTCGGGGCTTTTAAATATTTACAGTCCCGGGGCAATAAAGAAGAGGTGGCGGCCGCCCAAAATATTATTATTCATGCGGTCATCGGGTTTATAATACTGATGTTTGCATTTTTGGTTTTGCAATTTTTACTGTCAAGTTTGTTTAATATTAAGGAAGGATTTAAAATAATCGGATGAAACTTTTAGCCGACATAAAAGACACTTTCGGGACAATAAAACCTCCTCCTGCTTTGGAAAAGTTTATCGGGCAAGATACAACAGGGGCTGCCGGCATCAGCAGGTTTTTATCCAATTTTGTGGTCTTGATTTACAGTATCTCTGCCGTGGTTTTGGTTTTCATGATTCTCTGGGGGGCATTTGATTGGATGACCTCTGAAGGAGACAAGGAAAAACTTGCCAGCGCCCAAAAGAAAATCCTTAATGCATTTATAGGCATTCTCCTTTTAGCTATTACTTTTGCTATACTTTCGGTTTTGGGAACCTTTACCAGCTTTAGATTCTTTGAAGGTCAAGGTATCAAAAGTGCTAATGACCCAACTGGAGCATTCAAGTATATTTGCCCTGACGGCACCAGAGTTGGAGGAAATGTTGGGACTTTTGAGGAAGCC
>JAHIUE010000023.1 GCA_018817205.1 Patescibacteria group bacterium
AAACAAGACCCTAAGGGAAGAACTGCTGTTGAATGTCTGGCGACTGATAACCGGCTAATTATTGCCGGAGAAATTGGCTCAAAGGCCAAAGTTGATTTTAAAAAAGTTGCCAGGGAACAAATTAGAAGATTAGGTTATATAGTACCCGGTTTTGGGTTTAGTGATAAGTCTCCAATTAATTGTTTCCTGCATCAACAGTCTGCCGAAATTGCAGTCGGAGTTAAGAAAAAAGGGGCAGGGGATCAGGGAATGATGTTTGGGTTTGCCTGCAGGGAAACTTCAGAACTTATGCCGATGCCGATAATGATAGCTCATTCTCTGGTGAGGTATATAGACAACGTCCGTGAAAACAATACTCTCTCATACCTTAGGCCGGATGGTAAAAGCCAGGTGACGGTTGAATATAAAAACGGTACTCCTTCCGGAATAGGGCAGGTGGTAGTGGCGGCTCCGCATAAAGAGTCGGTCCGGTTATCCGAAGTGAAAGAAGATATCTTTAAATATGTGGTCACGCCGGTTTTAGAAAAATTTGGTTTCAAAATTAGCATAAAAGATTTAATAGTTAATGGTACTGGAGTTTGGCATAACGGGGGTCCGTCTTCCGATTGCGGGCTGACAGGTAGAAAAATTGTAGTTGATACTTATGGCGGGTATGCCAGAGTAGGCGGTGGTTGTTTTTCCGGTAAAGAGCCGTCAAAAGTAGACAGGGGTGGTGCTTATGCGGCCAGGTTTTTAGCCAAAAATATCGTTGCAAATAAACTTGCGGATAAAGCTGAAGTCCGCTTGGCTTACTTTATCGGAGCCAAAAAGCCTACCATGCAGGAGATAGAAACTTTTGGTACTGCTAAAAAGAGGCAAAAAGTAATCAAGGATTTTATGAATAAAATTTTAGATACCTCGGTTGAAGGAATTTTGGAAGGCTTGGATCTACTGAGGCCGATATATCTCCCAACAGCCGCCTATGGCCATTTCGGCCGTGAAGAATTCCCCTGGGAAAAAGTGGTTTAACTAACTTCAAATTCTTTAAAACTTTTTAAAGGTTTTTCAGAAAGTTCTACTTTTTCTACTTGGGCCATTGATGGGCCGGTGTGGCACCATTTAATAAATTTATCCAGATTTTCTTCGTTGCCTTCTGCTTCAATATAAACTGACCCGTCAGGTTGGTTTTTAGCAAAACCTGTTATTTCTAATCTATCTGCCTGTTCTTTGGCACTCGCCCTGAAAAATATTCCTTGAACCAGTCCTGAAATTTTGATATTTAAATGTTTTTTCATGAGAATTCTAATATCATTGGAAGATGATCTGATACTTCAACTTCCGGAACTTCAAAACCTCTTACCTCAATATTTTTTGATACAAAAGTATAATCGGCAAATTTTTGAAAATTCGATGTTTCATAAAAAGGGCTTAAATTACTTCTGGTTTTTTCTATATTAAATTCTTTAATCAAGTTACGCATATCACTTTCAAACATCTTGATGCTTTCTGTTTGGGGCAATAAATTAAAATCTCCAACCAGTATCTTTGGGAATTTTTGCCCGTCCGTAATTTCCTTTACCTTTCGGGATTCTAAAAGATGGCGGGGACTATCAAGTTTATCAGCAGGATATGGTGTGCCATGGAAATTAAAAAGAGCGTATTCTTTTCCACCTATGCTGAAATTTAAATGTTGCAAAGGGGTTGTTAAATTCGAGAAATCTTTTCTTAGCGGTTCTGAAGATTCCTCGTCACAAATAATATATTCCTTATAATTATTTACGGTAACTGTTTTTTTAATCCAAATTGCTTGTCCGTATTCTAAGTTAAAATCTACAGATGTTACGTCATCGGTGTACCCGGACATTATTGAAAAATAAAAAACTTGGAAATCCGGCAAAATATTATTTATTTCCCAAAGCAAATTTGCCCTGATTCCTTTGTATTGTTTTATAGCCGAGGATGTATTATAGATTTCCTGAAAGCAAAAGATATCAGTATCAAAGGATTGTTGTTTGATAAATTCAACAAGCGGCTGGAAATATTTCCCGCACCAAGTATTTAAAGAGATTAATTTCATAAAAATGTCGGGGAGGGGAGAATCGAACTCCCGATGCCGCACCCCCAGCGCGGCGTGTTACCACTATACTACTCCCCGAAGTGTAAATATTTTAGCAGGTTAAAGGTTAATACTCTACCCTAATTTTGGGTATTGATATTTGGGAAATATTTGGCTATCTTATAAACATGACACAAAATAATGAAGCGCGAAAAGTTGCAATCTCAGCCGCCATGGCCCAAATCCAAAAACAATACGGTACGGGTTCAATCATGCGTTTGGGTGAGCGGGTCGAGAAACTTGGAACAGATGTTATTTCAACAGGTTCTATTGCTCTGGATTTAGCATTAGGTGTCGGAGGTTTGCCGCGCGGCAGGATTGTAGAAGTTTATGGACCTGAAGCGGGCGGGAAAACAACTATAACGCTTCATGTAATTGCCGAAGCCCAGAAAAAAGGCGGGGTGGCGGCATTTATTGATGCGGAGCATGCCCTGGATCCGCAAAGAGCCCAGAAAATCGGTGTTAATTTAGACGATCTTTTAATTTCCCAACCCGATACCGGCGAGCAGGCTTTGGAAATTGCCGAAAGCTTAATCCGCTCAGGAGGCATTGATGTTCTGGTTATTGATTCTGTGGCGGCGCTGGTCCCCCGGGCAGAGCTTGAAGGGGAAATGGGAGATGCGGTTATGGGGATGCAGGCCCGCTTAATGTCTCAAGCCTTACGGAAACTAACAGGAGCAGTTTCCAATACCAATACTATTATAATTTTTACCAACCAACTGCGGCAAAAAATCGGGGTGATGTTTGGCAATCCCGAGACTACCACAGGAGGGCTGGCTTTGAAATTCTATTCCTCTGTCCGTTTGGATATAAGAAGGATTGAGAATATAAAAGAGGGAGATGTCGTGATTGGTTCAAGGCACAGGGTTAAGGTTGTTAAAAATAAAGTTGCTCCCCCATTTAGAATTGCTGAATTTGATATGAATGAAAATGGAATCATCCATGAAGGGGAGCTTTTGGATGTAGGTATAGAGCTTGAGATTTTGACCAAAAGCGGAGCTTTTATAAAATGGGGAGAAAAAATGCTGGGACAAGGGCGGCCTGTCAGCATAGCGTACTTGAAAGAGAATAAAAAAGAAACCGAAAGACTGGAAAAAGAAATAAGGGATGCCTGGGGCAAGCAAAAAGAGGGCAAAGAAAAAATTGTAGTTGGACAGGAAGAAGAGAAAAAAATCGTCGAAATGGTCTGAACTAATTTATGTTAGTCGAAACACCTGACTTAAGATATCTTGCCAGACAGGATTTAAAGCGCGCTTTAAAATTAACAGAAGCACTGCCTGCTGACTGGACAAAAATCAACCCGCTGTCAAATGCCGCCAAAACTATGCAGGTTTTTGGTGAGGATCCCGCACCACAAGTGGAACAATTATTGAAACTGTCAACCTTAATGGATGATAACCCGCACTATGCTGGGATAATTTTCCGGGATATTGCAGAAATTTTTTCAAGGCAAGGAAGATTTAATGAATCTTTTCAAATGATGAGAAAAGTGCCCCCTAAGTCTGTATGGGGAACATTTCATACCTATTTACAAATTATGGAGGATCAAGCCGCCCAAGGAGAAAATTATAATAAAGCTTTAAAAAAAGCTTCTCGGGCAGTTTATGAAGAATACGGTAAAAGACACCAAGCGTCTGGAACTACTCTTATTGCCAAGTCTTTATATAGAATTGATCAAGATCCTCAGCCTACTCTTTCCCGTGCTTTCAGGCAAGCCAGACAAGATAGGCAGAATAAAGGTTATGCTTTTGAGCGTGTAGCTGAGGCGTATGCGTACTGTGGTTTTTTAGACCAGGCAAAGCGCACAATAATTTTAATCGATGATGTGGAACACCAAAATGTTGCTTGGGAATTTATAGCCAGAAATGAAATTAAAAAAGGCAGATTTACCGATGTTTTCCAAACTGTTCCGAGAATTTCGGAGGGACGGATCACAGCAGAGCTTTGGGCTGAAGGGGCGGTAGCCTCTGCTGATAAAAAACCTGATTTGGCAAGGAAAATGCTGGATTTATCAGCTATATCTGAAAGGCAATTTTTGAAGAAAATTAAAGGGGAACAATTTGAAGGCTCTTATACTTCAAAATTGGCCAAAGCTTATGCCTTAAGGGCTTGGGCTAAAATGAAGTTTGGCGAGAAGGCAAATAATGTTTTTTCAGGGGCAAAAGAAAAAGCTGCATTGGGCGATTCTGAAGACCAGGCGGAAGTCTTTCTTCATATTGCCGGAATTGAATTTCAAGCTGGTTTTGATCCTTCTTCGACTTTAAAACTTGCCCAGAGTGCAGCGGAAGAAATTATTAAACAGGCAAGTCCAGAGGGTGATTGGGTTGATGTAGCTTATGGAATGATAGCGCTGGAAGATACTGCGATGAGAATGATTGAATTAGACTGCTTTGATCTGGTGCCACCGGTTGTTGATCATTTTGAGGATACCGATTCAACAAAAGTTGAAATTTTATTAGAATTAGCCAAAGGGCGATACTTATGCCCACAGTAACTTCTGTTCAGCCGCAAAAGAAACACCAAGGTAGGTTTAATGTATTCTTAAATGGGGAATTTGCTTTTGGGGTAGATGAGGATTTGGTAGTAAACCGCAGACTGGTGGTTGGAAAAATTATTTCTCCGGAAGATTTAAATAAAATTTTATTTGAAGCGGAAGTTGGAAAATTGATGGAGAAAATGTACAGGTGGTTTAATATCAGGCAGCATTCGGAAAAAGAAGTCAGGGATTATTTTAGAGTTAAGCGTCTAGAGTCAAGCCCAATGGTTATAGATACTTTGATAGAAAAT
>JAHIUE010000024.1 GCA_018817205.1 Patescibacteria group bacterium
GAAAGGTTTATGGAAGATGCAGAATTAAGCAAGCGATCCAGGTGTTCATCTACCATGAAGGCTTTATTATTGTAAGTTACCAGAAAATCAAAAACAGCAAATCCGCGAAGATATCCTAAATCCCGTACCGGAATTAAAAGATTCTCCTCTTTAACAAGTTTGCCATTAATCATATGGATCAAGTCGTTTTTCATAATTTGATTTTACCCAAAAACTTTTTTTACAGCTTCATTAAACTTTCTACCTCTATCAAATTCATTTTGGAATAAATTAAAAGATGTTGCGGCAGGAGAGAAAAGAATTATATCACCCGATTTAACTTCTTTTTTAACATCTTTAAGTAACTCTTCTAAATCATTGTAAGTTTTTTTAATATTTAATTTCTTCTTAATTTCCTCTGTTGAGTCCCCTTCCAAAAAATAAACTTTTTTAGCTTTTTCTTTTATAACAGAGGCATATTTTGTATAATCCATTTTCTTGTTCATTCCCCCGCAAATTAAAACACAGTCCGGAAAAGTTTCTAAGGCTTTAATGCCTGCGTCAGGGCTGGTGGCGGCAGTGTCATTATAAATTTTAATACCGTCTTCGTTGTAAATTAATTGAAGTCTAAATTCTACTCCCGAAAAATCTTTGAGTACTTGCAAGGCCTGGCTCCTTCCAGGATCGTTGACTTGCGAAGCCAGATCTAATGTTTTTGAGATAGAAAGAGCGGCAGCAATATTTTCCAGATTATGTTCTCCCAAGAGTTTAGGGTGAAAGTCTTTTGGTAAATCATTTTTGGAATAATAAATTATTTTGGCTTTTATCCCGCTTAAGAAATCCTCACCTATTGTTATCGGGTCATCTTTTCTTAAAAATAAATAATCGTTTTCTGTTTGATATATTGCAATCAGTTTTTTTGCCTTAATATATTCCTCCATAGAAGTGTGCCAATTTAAATGATCAGGATAAATATTGGTTATAATTGCAATATATGGCGCAAAGTTTTTATCTTTTAAAGCCTGCAGTTGAAAGGATGAAATTTCAACTACTATCCAGGGATTTTCAGCCAAATATGGAACTGTGTCTAAAATACTTTTTCCTATGTTTCCGGCAAAAACGACCTTTCTTCCTGCTGTTTTTAGTATTTCATAAATTAAAGATGCTGTTGTTGATTTTCCTTTTGTTCCGGTAATTGCAATCATCTTTTTTTTGTCTGCAAAGTTCAAAAATATGGAAAAGTCTGTTTCGACTTTCTTTCCTTTTTCCAGAGCATATTTAAGGTATGGGTTATTATCTTTTATGGCAGGATTTCTAATAATAATATCGGCCCAATCTATATCTTCATATTTATGCTCTCCCAAAGTATAAGAAATATTTTTGTATTTTTTTAGCTGATTAAGAGATAGTTTTAAAATCTTTTCGGATTTTAGATCTGTTACTTTAATTTCTGCTCCTTGTTTTGCAAAAAATACGGTAGACCCTACCCCGCCCTGATTTAGTCCCAGGCCAAAAATTAAAACCTTTTTATTTTTCATTTGGTTTTTTAATACCCACTAAATCTTCAATAAAGAAATCAACTCCATCAGATTTCAATTTAATATAGGCAGAATTACTAATAGCCCCGGTTAAAAAATTTTCGCCTGATAAATGATTTAATGCAATTCTCATTATACTGCCGTGAGAGACTATCAGTACTGTTTTTCCTGGATATACGGCAGCGGTTTCCCTTAAAAAAGTTATGAACCTGCCGATTGTTTCCTCGTCTGTTTCGTAGTCTTTTGCCGGCCTGAAAGTCAATCTGCCTTTTTCATCCAATTTGTCCCACGTTTCAAATATCTCTTTTGTTTCCTCCCAGGTTTTACCGTCAAATTTACCATAACGCCGCTCTCTAAGTAATTTTGTAGTTTTTATTGTGAGTTTTCTATTAAGAGTAATAATTTCGGCAGTTTTCTTGGCTCTTATTAAGTCAGAAGAAAACACCGCATCGATATTTATACCGTTGAAAAAACTCCTTAAATCCTCTGCTTGTTTTTTGCCCGCGCAGTTTATAGGAATATCGCTTTCTCCCTGTATTAAGCGTTTAACATTCCAATCTGTCTGGCCATGGCGCACAATATAAATGGTACAATATGTTTGATCTACAAGTTCTCTAGCCAATTTATCAGTATCGCCTGCACTCATAAAAAAGATTATGTCTTCCGGTTTTATTTCAGGTTTTAGTTTTTTGAGAGTTTCGTCTGTGTTTCCTATATATTGTACTGAAGCTTTATTGATGCTATCCACAAGCTGTTTGCTGGAAGTAAGACCTAAATCTTTTTCTCTAGAAGGGTAAATATCCATAACAAAAGTTTTGTCAGCAGGCGAGTTTTTTAAAACTTTCACAAAATCATCAAATAATGCTTTAGTCCGGGTGAACATGTGAGGTTGATAGATAAGTAAAATTCTTTGACCCGGAAATTTTTCCCTAGCAGCCTCCATTGTTACTTTTATTTCTGTCGGGTGGTGGCCGAAATCGGAATAGACTTTTGCGCCATTATATTCTCCTATATATTCAAACCTCCTGCTAACGCCGGTAAAACCAGCCGAACTTTTTCTGATAATTTCTGCATCAATACCTAAAGCCTGCCCCACTTGAGAAGCCAAAGAAGCATTGGCGGCATTAAACTTACCTTTTGGCTTGTCAAAAACCTTTTTTGACTGGCTTTTAAACTTTTCAAAACTTTTTTTATAGCTTGCAAAGTCCTTAAAATATTCAGGATGATCCATTTCAATGTTGGTTACCACACTAATGTCGGGGTGAAAGCTTAAAAAATTATCATAAAATTCATCTGCCTCAACAACAAAATATTTACTCTCGCCTATTCTGTAATTGGTTTTCCATTTGGGAACGATTGCACCGAGTAAAACTGTCGGATCCAGTCCTGCATCTTCCAAAAGTTTAGCAACCATGGCGGTAGTGGTGGTTTTGCCGTGGGTTCCGCAAACTGCTATGACAAATTTATCTTTTGCCAAATATTCCCCTGTAAACTGCTGCCAGGTCATGATTTTGATTCCTCGCTTTTTTGCTTCCTGCAACTCATGATTATTAGGATCAGAAGAAAAGATTGCCGGTGTAACAGCCAAAATATCAATATTATCTAAATGTTTTGGGCTGTGGCCGGTAAATATTAGGTCGCAGCCGGTAACCTCAAAGCCCTGAGCTTGGGCAATAGCAGCCGCCCCCGACGCCCCGCTCCCCCCTATTCCTAAAAAATGCACTTTTGTCATAATTTAATTATAAACTACTTAATGTTCGGCAAGCTTTTATTAATCCTCTAAGTTCGCACTCATGACTAGTTGTGAAACCCTCATAGAAAGCAAAACCAACATAGTGTTCGTGTTCTATTCCTTCTTCCTTATCTAATGTGTATTTAAGAGTGTGTCCCATTTCTTTCTGTCTTAGATCTCCAAAGATTTCATCTATTCTTGCTCCTATGTCTGCCATCTTGATTTCAAACGCAGCTATATGTTCTAGTGCATGAGTCAGCCTATACGCTCTAAAGAGATTATGATCATTATCAAAAAGCTTAGGTGTAGCACGATCTAAATCATCTATCCCTCCAACTTTCATTGTTGCCTCGTGTGCAGCTGCTATAGCTTTTGCCACAAAAGTATCGCTAAAACCAGCATCACTTTTAATCACATAATAAAAGCCATGCGAAAATAAAGGTGATTGGGATTCTGGAGGGACTTTACCTTTTTCTACTCTAAAAGGAATAGGAGTATTACTCTCGAATATAATTTCTCTCGGCATTTTGCAATAATAGCATAATTGCAGAAGAAAATCTACTATAGGTTGCAAAAAACAGGATTTTAAATATCCAAAGTGGCCATTTTGGCCCTTCGACTTCGCTCAGGACTTCATTAGCAAACCTTATTATATATCTAAGGTAGCTAATTTCGCATGGGTTTGGATGAAGCGTTTGCGGGGAGGGACTTCATCTCCCATCAGCATGGTGAAAACTTCATCGGCTCCTGCCGCATCTTCTACTGTAACTTGTTTTAAAACCCTGTTTTCCGGGTTCATGGTTGTTTCCCAAAGCTGGTCCGGATTCATCTCCCCCAAACCTTTATAGCGTTGGATTATTACAGAATCTGTCTTTATGCCTTTAAGAATAGATTCTTTTTCCTCATCAGAATAAGCATAACTAATCTCTTTTCCTTTTTGAACTTTGTAAAGCGGAGGCTGGGCAATATACATATAGCCTTTGTTTATTACTTCCGGTAAATATCTGAAGAAGAAAGTTAAAAGCAGGGTTCTTATATGTTCGCCATCCACATCTGCATCGGTCATTATGATAATCCGATGATATCTGACTTTATTATAGTCAACAGTGTCGCCAATGCCGGTTCCCAAAGCTATCACCAAAGCCTTAATTTCTTCAAATTCCAAGATTTTATCAAGACGTGCTCTTTCAGTGTTTAAGATTTTACCTCTAAGCGGTAAAATAGCCTGAAATTTTCTGTCCCTGCCTTGTTTGGCGCTGCCTCCGGCAGAATCTCCCTCTACTATGTAAAGTTCTGACTGGGTAGCATCTCTATTTTGGCAATCGGCCAGTTTTCCGGGCAAAGTCATGCCTTCCAAAGCACCTTTCCTAATGACAGCATCTTTGGCAGCTCTGGCTGCAGCCCGTGCCCTTGCAGCCAACATCACTTTTTCCAAGATTGCCCTGCCGTCTTGGGGGTTTTCCTCGAAAAACATATCCAATCCGTCTTTGATAACTTGCGACACAATTGGTTGGATTTCGGCATTGCCCAGTTTTTCTTTTGTTTGCGATTCAAACTGGATTTTATCCGAGTCCATCTTGACCGAGATGACGGCAGTCAATCCCTCCTTAACATCCTCGCCGGTTAAATTTTCATCTTTTTCTTTTAGGGCTTCAATTTTTCTGGCATAATCATTAATGGCCCGGGTTAAAGCGATCCTGAAGCCTGTCAGATGAGATCCTCCCTCTATTGTGGGTACTACATTGGCAAAACTTTCCACATTTTCCACAAAACCGTTGTTATATTGTATAGCAGCCTCCACATCTACTCCTCCTACAACTTTATGTAAAAGTATTGGCTCGGGATGAATTAGTATTTTATTCCGGTTGAGATGTTTAATTAAGGTAGCAAGACCTGATTGGAAGTAGAAATGTCGTTCTTCGTGAGTTCTCTCATCGTAAATATGGAAGAAAATGCCTGCCACCAGGTATGCCACCTGCTTGATTTGTTTTTCCAGACGGTCGAAATCTGCCTCGATTATAGTGAAAATGGTTTTATCTGCCAGAAAGGTGATTTTGGTTCCGCTTTTGGCGGGCCAGACGAAATTCGATTTAAATGGAAATGCTAGGTTTTTGGGTAACTGTGTAACTTTAGATTTGGCTTTGCCCCGCGCATATTCCTGGTAATAGTTTTGTCTTTCTCTTCTTACCACCGCCAGGACATAATCAGATAAGGCATTGACTGCGGATACTCCGACTCCGTGTAAGCCGGTGGAAACTTTATAGCCGCCTTCGCCGAATTTTCCGCCGGCGTGGAGAGTTGTCATGATAACTTCCAAAGCGGATTTGCCTACTTTAGGGTGAATTTCTACCGGAATTCCCCGGCCATCATCTGCAACTGTCATATAATTATCTTCGTGTAAGATGACCCAGATATTTTTGGCAAAGCCTGCCAAAGCCTCATCAATGGAATTATCAACAACCTCTTTGATAAGATGATGGAGGCCCCTAAGGTCGGTTGAGCCAACATACATACCCGGCCGTTTTCTGACCGGTTCCAGTCCTTCTAACACCTGAATTTGTTCTGCGGAGTATTTGTTGGATGCGCTCATGGAAAACTATATTTTACCTTTTACGTTAGTAAAAGGCAAGCTTCGCTCATCACAATTTCGAAGGCATAGAAAGCATTAAATATTCCAAAATTGCCCGGATGTTGACATTTTGTTTGGCCCACCGCTCTGCCTGTAAAAGCTCCTTTAAGTAATCTTTTATTGTTTCATTTATCCCACGATCGGAGGATATTTGAAACATTTGATTTCTGAAATATTGGATCATGGCATGTAAAAATTCTTCCCGGTCTTTTAATTTTTCTATATATTTAAACCTC
>JAHIUE010000025.1 GCA_018817205.1 Patescibacteria group bacterium
GCAGCTTCCTCCGGAGTCTGGCCGGAGTCAATCAAGCCTTTAGGAAAACTCCAGTGCTTATTCTGGGAATGCTGAGTCACCAACACCTGGCCTTTATTATTAAATACTATTCCACCAGCACTAAATTCTCGTTTCATATAGGTGCGCCCCTGGCGGGATCTTAACAAGTAAGCTCCGACTTACGTCGGAGAGCGAACCCGCTTGTACGCCTGAGAGGACTCGAACCTCCAATCGTCAGATCCGGAATCTGATGCTCTATCCATTAAGCTACAGGCGCATCTGTGGTCTAAGATCCGCCAGAAGCGAATCGCAAGCTTCGCTTATCCATTAGCCTACAAGGGCATTACACAGCCTCATTTTAGCACAATACAAAGGGATTGCTAGGTTATCGTAGCCAAATATTTATTCTTAGCTTCCTTAAATGCTTTTTGACTGCAGTAGATAGGATCTTTGGGATCTAATCTGCTTCCTCTAAAACTATCAGGAGGTCTTAGTGTTGTTTCTCCACCAAATAATAAAGGAGGACCATCCATCATGATATGCCAAGGCCCTTTGCCAAATCTCCTGCCATATTCTGCCAAAAAACGACCGTATAAACCTGTTTGAATTCTATCTTTTAGCGAATATCCTGTTCTTTTCATTATTGCTTCCCAAGAAAACAGGTCGAAAAAACTATTCTCGTAGGCTTTTTGTGCCTCCCGAATAGTCATCTTGGTAAAATTATCTCTGATACACCGAGTACTATCATAATCATTCGGATCAAAAGTGGTAAGCTCTCCTTTGCGGACAGCCTCTATCCAATCCGGAGATTGTGGCAAGGGAGTTACTGCATAAAGATGTGGCAGGTCTAAAAATTCATTAAACCGTGTCATATCCTTATGGATACTTTCAGGAGTCTGTTGCGGAAAACAAGTCATTACCCCGCTTGAAACAGTTATACCGAATTTGCGACACTTTGCAGCTATTACAGGATACATGCTTGGATCGTTTTGTTTTTTATGTTCGGCATCTAATGCCAAAGGGTCAGAACTTTCCATTCCGAAAAATATATTCCTCACTCCCATAGCAGCTAGATCTTCTATTTCATTCAGAATGCCCTCCTCAAGATCCATCTGGATCAATAAATGCAATTCTTCGCCTTCTTGCTTTAACCGATCATTCAGCTCAATTGTTGATTTTTTAAATTCTTTATAATAATAACCTCTCCGCAGATTATCTGACGTGATCATGATTTGTTTAAATCCCATATTGTGAACCTGTTCAATCCAGGCAATACTCTTATCCGCATTGCGGGATCGTTCCGGAGTCATTTTCCGTCCGCGAATTTCTATTACCGTACAAAAACCGCATTGATATGGACAACCTTCGTTCACTCCTAAGGCTACATAGTGAGTTAATGTCCGACTATGCTCTCTTTTATCTGGAAATTTGGGAAACGGAGCTTTACGTAAATCAACAAAATCTCTCTGCCAATAACAAGGCTTTATTCTATCATCCATTGTATCTGCTATTAATTGACCGACAATATTTTCGCCCTCCCCAACAGCGAATGGAAGTCTATGACTTATCAGATACTTATAAGTTTCAATATCTGCAAGACTGATTCCAGGACCACCCGACGCTGTATTTACTCCGGCTCTTGCAAGTTCTTTTTGAGCATCAGTAAGACGGGATAATTCAAAGCCTTTGCCGCTAAACATAACCAGATGCTTTCTAGCTGAAGAACGATCCCGTGACTCTTGAATAATTCTTTTAATATAGCCTTCATCTCTTTCTACTCTTTCGTTTATATTTTCTATAGCCACAGAAATTCTTAAATTTTGTCCTGCCTCTTCAACTAAACCACCTAAAACAGCTAAGGCAGGTGGTTCCATTAGCGTTTTCCAATATCTCTTAAGCTTTCCGTTTCTTTCGTATTGCGAAGGGGCAACAATATAAACTTTTAAATCCGGTTTTTCGGGTGTTTTCATTTTAAGTAGTAAAATAATTCAAAGGAGCATTATACAATATCCGGATCAAGCGGTGGGAGCAGGATTCGAACCTGCGGTCACCTTTCGGCGACAGATGTTTTCGAAACATCCGCTCTAGGCCACTAAGCGATCCCACCAAATTATTGCGAAAGCAATTTATTACGCTGCGCGCCCGGCGGGATTCGAACCCACAACCGCCAGATCCGCAATCTGGTGTTCTATCCGTTGAACTACGGGCGCAGTATGTGTATTTTAACAGAAATTTAGTCTGACAACTGAAAGCTGAAGACTGATAACTATCTATGGATATTTTCCAAAGGGAAATGTTTTTGCAAAGATTCCGACCATTTTTCCATCCATGTTTTATATGGAACTTCCACATATGGCAAAAAGCGTGACACTATTTTCTTAATCTGTTCCTCATCCTGATCCCCCAATACCAACATGAGTTGCGCCGGAAATCTTAGCCTTGTTTGGATATGCAAAACTTTTGACTTTTCTTTTTCCTTAAACCAAAATGCATCCAAAAAATGCCACAAATAAAAATCCTCTCCAATAGTGATCCCTTGAGTGGAGATTTTATAAGTTACGCTGTGAGGCGACACAAAAGCCAAAACATAGGCCACAAAAGCAAAAGACAGTATCACTCCGATCAGTAAAAATTCATGCGCCAAAAAGGCAATTAAAATTAAAAGTACGGCTAAAATAGCAACGGTGGTGTAATAAGAACGGTCTTTTTTCCTAAATGGGCGGGCCGGCGCTTCCCAGGAGAGCAGAGTTTTAATCTCCTCTGTCTCCATCATCTTTGGAGTAAAAAATTCTCGCTCATCTTGCGGTGGTTGTTCCGACTCATTCTTTTTGGGAGGATTTGGTTTGGGATCTTCTTCAGGCATGATTCCAGTTTAACTTGAAAAGTATTTAATGTAAAGTGCGGTGGGGGTGAGATTCGAACTCACGGTCCGCCAAAGGCGGACAGCGGTTTTCAAGACCGCCGCACTAGGCCACTATGCGACCCCACCTTGCCCCGCTTGGCGGGATAAAGCGGTGGGTACAGGATTCGAACCTGTGTGACATTTCTGCCAACGGTTTAGCGAACCGTCTCCTTAAGCCACTCGGACAACCCACCAACTTGCCTAATTTTACCAGAATTTGAGATCCTTCGCTACGCTCAGGATGACATATGATGTCATCTAGCCAATGTAATTGCCCAGACTGATTTTGCGCCAGCTCTTTTTAAGACACAACAGCATTCTTTCAGAGTTGAACCGGTTGTCCAGACATCATCAATCAGCAAAATATAGGGTTTAGGGTCTAGGGTATAGGGTTTAGAAACTGCAAAAGCATTTTTAATATTCTTTTGCCGGTCCTTACTTTTTAACTTAACTTGGGACTTTGTATAGCGAATGCGTTTTAAGGCATCACAATAATCTAAACCCAAGCTTTTGGATAATATTTGTCCTACAAGAGAAGATTGGTTAAAACCCCTGGAATTTTCTCTCCAGAAGTATAGTGGCACAGGAATTATCATCCATCCCTTCCTCTTATCTCTTTTAATTTTATCCAAAATAAACGGCTGGTATTTTATCCAGTATTCCAAGATTATATCCGCCAAAACTTCTGCCAAACCCCGAACTCTCCTATACTTTAAAGTTTGAATTGCAGACCTCAGCGGATTTTTATAAATCCCTAAGTTCCATAGTCCGTCCAAACCAAACCTGCTTTTGCATATTGGGTGAGTTTGCCCGCCCATTGCAGATCTTTCGCAAATGGGACAAACCAGTTCCTTTTGCAAAATATTGGAAGTGCAGCTTTTGCAAAAATAAGTATCCGGCTTTTTGCAACCTACGCATTTTTTAGGGAAAAGAAAATCCAAAATGAAGCTCACAAACTCATTCTAACATTTTGAGAATATCGGCTGTGGGTAATAGTTCGTGCATCGTTGAACTATAACCCAAACTAATATTGGTTTTCGTCGCTGCCGTAAATTTTTAATATTTCCTTTGCCCAAATTATGGCATCTCTAGCTCTTACTCCAGTTGGTTGTGGTCTGACCCATAATTCCAAATTTTCATTACGATTATCATTCTTAATTCCGTTCTTATGATGAATGTTTTCATTAGGCAATAAATGTCTTCCCAATTTTTTCTCCATTACCAAAATATGTTCAAAAACGTAACGATTTGATGCTCTTGGGTGATTCCTTGATAAAATAAGAGTGTAGCCTTTCCTGTCATGATAGATATCCCCATCTTTTTTTCTTCTGCGTGTACCGTCGCATTTACCACAGAGAAATGATTTTGGTTGGATAGGTTTTCCGCAATCAGGACATGGTTTTTTGTATACTTGTCCCCTACAAGATGGGCATAGTTTATGTCTGCTGGATGCCACAAATATTCTATGGCACTTAATACACTTCTTTCTCACACTCTCAGCGTATACTACTGTGGAGCAATAGTCAATGGTGTGGAGATGGGGGGCTTTGCACCCCCGTCCAAAATTGTATCTAAAAAAATTTCTACAAGCTTAGCTTTTATATATTTTTGAGTGTTAATTTGTAACCTAAAAGCAGGAAGATTAACACTTAATCCAAGTTTCTTGGTTTTGAATATGGATTAGATATCAAAACTGCATCCCAACTAGGTACTGCTTTAGGTTCCAGCCGGGAAAGGACTCCTAAGGCAAATGCTTTAAGCTACTGCCAGTCTGGGAGCGTAAGCCGAACCAAAAAGGTTGGTTACGATACCAGCAGCCATTGCTTTGGCATCACGGACAAGTTTATTGCCGTTTGTGTTTTGAGACAATATTTAACGTTTAATGTTTCCTTAACGGCTTGCAGTTTTTAAAGAGCAATCCTGTCGAGACTATACATCCCCAGAACTGTATATTACCACAAAACGAGCCCAAAAGCAAATATCACTCTTTTCCTCTAAGTTCTTGTTCAATGCGGCGTATATGATCGCGTTCTTTAATAATCTTTCTTCTATCAAATTCTTTTTTGCTTTTTCCCAAACCAATTTCCAGCTTAAATCTGTTATTTTTCTCATAAAGAGAAACCGGCACCAAAGTCACGCCTTTACCTGTAGTTTTACCTATCAAAGAATTAATCTGGTCTTTATGTAAAAGCAATTTTCTGCTTTTCTGGGCATCATATTCTTTATCCGAAGTTTGCTGGTATCTTGGGATATTGGCATTTACCAAAAATGCTTCCCCGTTTAAAATTTTGACATACCCTTCCCCCAGATCAACCCTGCCTGATCTTATTGATTTAACCTCGGCGCCGGATAAGACTATACCGGCTTCTATATGTTCGAGAATATGATAATTATATAGAGCCTTCTTGTTAATAATTTTCATTAGCGGATAGCGTTTAGCGTCTAGGGTCTAGTTTAAAGATAAACACAACTAAACGCTAGACGCTAGTTTCTAAACGCTATTTCAGGTCTACGGAGTAAATTTTACTACCATCAAGTAGATAAACCTTGTTTTCTTTTTCATCCACTACCAAATCTGTGGCTGTGGCGAATTTATTACCGGTTATTTGCCCTTTATAAGAACCTGTTTTGGTTAGAATTAAAAGGCGGGAATTACCCGAATCCAAAAGATACAAATCGTCAGTATCAGAAGAAACAAAGAAACTCTTGGGATCTTTTACCCCTGAAGGCAAACCTGCATACGAAAAATTATCTTTATCACCCTTGGTGAAGCGCAGCATTTCTCCTCCACTTTTTAAAACATAAATAGATGATTCAATCTGCATTCTTACTGTCCCGTTAAAATCAGCCTGCGTATCTTTGGTCAAATATTCTCTTTTACTGGAATAACCCTCAGAAGTTGGCAGGTATTTCCAAATTTGATTGCTGCCTGTATCTAAAAGGTAGACATTGCTGGCAAAACCGTAAATGTCCGAAATCTCTCCCCAGTCCTCATCTGTTTTGCTAACTGTTGTTAATTTTTCATTAGAAATATCCATCCTTAAAATTCCTTTGTCTTTTGAGTATATAAATGCCATTCCGCCGTTTAACGAAGCATAAACTCCCTCTCCCAAATCTTCCGAGCCTGCCAAAATCTGATTGCTCTTTTTGGCAAGATCTAAAACCACCAAAGTTTCAACCGCCGGATCCAAAAGCAGCAGTTTCCCTGCTGAAAGACTCA
Source organism: Patescibacteria group bacterium (assembly GCA_018817205.1). Taxonomy (GTDB): domain Bacteria; phylum Patescibacteriota; class Microgenomatia; order Daviesbacterales; family UBA10151; genus UBA10151. The sequence continues at coordinate 6,123 of JAHIUE010000025.1, forward strand.
TTTGTGCAGCGCGGAAGTTTCCCTTGACTAAATCCATATCTAAAAACAGCGGAAAATCAGAAACTTCCGATTCCTGCAAAATAGCAGACGACTCATCGTCTATCTGTTTTTTGAAATTTTGAGCATCGATATCTTTTGGCTTAAGCGTCAAAGCTTTTGTTGTTTTATCCTTAGCCAAGTCAAGCTTGGTTTTTGCCTCTTGGGGATTTAAACTGGTCAGGCCTTTGGCAGCATTAAAATCATCTTTGGCCTCTTGCATAATCTGGTTAAATTCTATATCCCGTTTCATATCGCGGCTCGTTTTATATTTATACCCTGCACCCAAAGCAATAACTGCAATTAAAATAATTGCCACAATTACTCTCCCCCGACCGCTTTTGGGAAAATATGTCCATAATCGCCTGATTAATTTGACCACGCTTCCGAGCACTACTTCAGGAAAAGCTGGCGTTTTCTCCGTATATCCCGGTTCTGCCACTCCTTCCCGCTCCGGTTCCTCCCGGGCAGGAAGCGAAAGGATTTCTTCTTTCTCCTCTACTATCTCAACAGCCAACGCTGCCAGGCCCTGATCTTCTACATCAGATACCCCAATCCTTGAACCTACCTCTTCCTCGAAAGTCTCGATAGGCAAGCCCAGAGATTTCGGAAGATCCTCTCCCATAAAAGACACCAGGCTCTTAGTGGCAAAAAGCAATCTGTCACCGTCTTCCAAAAACCCGGAAATGAGTTGAGCCTCTTGTCCAACCGATAGAAGCGGCGACATTTTCTCGCCACGTTTCAAATAAACCTCAACCCCGCCTTTACCGACAAGGTACAAAACTTTGCCGGAAATTACCCCCAAACATAAATCAAATTCGCCACCGGCGACAAGTTTCCCTTCTGCCTCTTTAAAGGCGGCGTTTAATTTCTGATTAGGCGCTCCCTCAAACTCAAAATAGAAATCTTCAAGTTCCGATAAAACCTGCCTGCCTTTGGTAAAAGCATCATCGCATGACAACCCTAAAACCGCCAAAAATGTATTGTCTTCCCTTTCAGAAGAAGATACCTGTGCAGCCCTCTGATCGGTATTTAAGCCAATTACTTGTGCTATTTTTAATTTCATGTTTATAGTATTCCCCAAGCTAAAACTATTAGACCTACGGCAACGCCGGCATGAACTATGGAAAAAGCCTTCAAGATCGGCGATACTTCTGTAATCAAAGTTCTAGCCATCAAATCCACCTGTCTTACAACTATTAATGCAAATATAGCGTAAAAGATTAAAATAAGCAAAATTGCAACTTTTAAAAATATCGTCACGACCTCAGAATCAAGATAGTTAATCGGGATGGTGTTAGACATTTCTCCTCCTTCCATGGATTTTATGCGCTTCATCCAAGATAAAATCCGCCACATGGTGAGGTTTTGGCACGGAGCGAAAATCAATGTTTTTGGTGGTGGCTCCGGCTGTTTGAAAAAAGACATCACCGTAATGGAAAAAGGAACTTAAAATTCCACCCATGGAAGACGAGGCATCTTCTATATTCCGAAGAGGTGCAACGTCAATATTTTTAAAAAGAATGGAGTAAAAATCCATATCAACAATATTTTTTTCAGTCACGATATAGACATTAAAATACCAGTACAAAAAGCCCTCAAAGGTAATTATTAAAACAAGTAGGTAATTGATAGTCAAAAGTAAGATTCCAAAAGTTTGGGGAAATCCGGATAAATCCATGTTTAAAAGCCGGAAAATGCTTGGCATAAAAAAAGGCAGAAAGAAAAGCAAAATGGCAGGAAGAATCCAGCTCAAATTAGTAATCGGATGAGCCCGTAGAAGAAGCAGTATTTTTTCATCCCGGTCCTGGCCTTCAAAACGGCATTTTGTCGGATGCTCAATATACGAAGAAAACATAGGTGCGAGCTAATCGCTCTAAAGGCAAGTATACTACTTCTGTTCAACATTAAAAAGAGGGCCGACTATCTGAATATTGGCAGGCGCCCTTAAATTAAATCTGTTCTTA
>JAHIUE010000026.1 GCA_018817205.1 Patescibacteria group bacterium
GGATGATTTTAGGCTGAAATTAAGAGGTAAAACTGCAGTCTATATTGATTGGGCTAATGTTCATGGATGGAAAAAGTCACTTAAAAAAGAAGTGGATCCGAAAAAACTGTTTAAGGAATTAAAGTATTACCAGGAGATAAAGAAGATTATTTTTTATTACGGATTAGATAGACATCCAAAATCAAATCAATTTCTGAATTTTATCAGACGAATTGGTTTTAATGTAATAAGTAAGGATGTTAAATACATTCCTGTCAGTCTTGATACCTCTCACTTTAAGAATTTAGCCAAAGAGATTAAAAATTCTCTTGTTTCGGTCAAGAATTTAAAAACCGAAGATATTGAGAAAATTTTACAGATTTTAAGCAGAAAAGTTCTACAGAGAAAATGCGATTTTGATATAGAGATTGCTTTAGATTGCTTCGAACACCTAAATAAGCATGATTCCTTTATATTTCTCTCTGGCGATGGGGATTTTGAACCTCTTTACAAGATGTTGATTAAGCTTCATAAGCAAGTTATTGTTATCTATGCCCATGGTCATTTAGGTCGAGAAGTTTGGAATATGAAAAAAGGAATTTACAAAAGAGCGGTTGATGCGCTAGGAATTGATCTGTTTATAAAAAATGCCCCCCCGGTTTCCCGAGGGGCGTGATTAGTTAAATTATAACTTATGAAAATTGATGTTGTCAAGGTTGCAAAATTGGCTAATTTGCCATTATCTTCCGAAGAAGAGGAAAAATACTCTGATCAACTTTCCAGAATCCTCGATTATATAGACAAGTTAAATGAGGTGGATACAAAAAGCGTTGAATCCACCTTTAATGTAACCGATTTATCAAATACTACGAGAGAAGATGCTACCGTTGCAAGTCTATCTCAAGAAGAAGCATTATCAAATGCCCCAAAGAAAAAAGAAAACTTTTTTGAGACAAAAGGAATTTTTGATAATGAATAATATAACTAACTTAACTTTAACAGAAACAATTAAGGCTTTGGAGAATAAAGATTTTTCAGAACAAGAACTAAATGAAGCTTATTTGGAAAGAATAACAAAATTTAACCCGAAATTAAATGCATATCTTACAATTAATAAAAATTCCTGCGGGATTCCTGCGGCAATTAAGGATATAATTTGTACCCAAAATATCAAGACTACTGCCGGCTCTAAAATATTGAGTAATTTTTTGCCCCCATATAATGCTACAGTAATTAATAATTTATTAAAACAAGGTGTTGGTACTATTGGCAAAACAAATTGTGATGAATTTGCCATGGGATCCTCGGGCGAAAATTCCGCCTTTGGACCAACTAAAAACCCCTGGGATCAAACTAAAGTTACAGGAGGGACATCTTCCGGTTCTGTTACGGCAGTTGCGTCCGATATGTGCGTTTTTGCTCTTGGCAGCGATACAGGCGGTTCTATCAGGCAGCCTGCATCTCTTTGTGGAGTTGTCGGACTAAAGCCTTCTTACGGCCGTGTTTCCAGGTATGGATTAATTCCAGCTGTTTCATCTTTTGATACCATTGGTCCGATTACAAAATCTGTAGCTGATGCCAGATTGGTTTTGGAGTGGATTGAGGGTATAGATAATTATGACAGTAACTGCATAAACGGAAAACGTAGAGTAGAGAATGGAAAATGGAAAATTGGAGTGCCGAAAGAGTATTTTGGAGAAGGTTTAGATCCGCAAGTTAAAAAGGTTATAGAAGCGGCAATTAAAAAGCTGGAGGAATTGGGAGCGGAAATCGTGGAAGTCCGCTTACCTCACAGCAACTATGCTTTAGCCGCATACTATATTATTAACCCTTCTGAAATTTCTTCCAATATGGCCAGATTTGACGGGATTAGATTTGGGTCAGGAAGAAAAGATTTCGGAGAAGAAGTTAAAAGAAGAATCATGCTTGGGGCATTTGCTTTATCTTCAGGTTATTATGAGGACTACTATGCTAAGGCCGCCAAAGTCAGAACTTTAATCAAACAGGATTTTGAACGGGCTTTTACCAAATGTGATGTAATTGTTGGCCCGGTTTCACCAACAGTGGCCTGGAATTTGGGAGAAAAAGTTGATGACCCGCTAAAAATGTACTTGGCTGATATTTATACAATTTCTGCAAATTTGGCAGGAATTCCTGCTTTGTCTGTTCCTTGCGGATTTTCAGAAGGTCTTCCCGTCGGTTTGCAAATTTTAGGCAAATATATGGATGAGGAAACGATCCTGAATGTAGGGGAGGCTTATGAACAAGCAACAGAGTGGCATAAGGAGAAACCGAAACTATGAAATACGAACCGGTAATAGGACTTGAAGTACATATAGAGTTGAATACTAAAAGCAAGATGTTCTGTAAATGCAGTGCCGATTATTTTGGCAAAGAGCCCAATACCCATACCTGCCCTGTTTGTCTAGGTCTTCCCGGAGCTTTGCCATATACTAACAAACAGGCAATCGAGGACTGTATTAAGATTGGTTTGGCGCTAAATTGTGAAATTGCTGAAAAATCGCTTTTTGAAAGAAAGAATTATTTTTATCCTGATTTGCCAAAGGGCTACCAGATTTCCCAATAC
>JAHIUE010000027.1 GCA_018817205.1 Patescibacteria group bacterium
ACCAAAATCCAGCATGATAATATCCCCTTTTTTTAATACCGAATCGTTTGTTTTATGGTGGACTTCGGAGCTGTTTTTACCAAAAGCCACAATGGGACGGAAAGAAACTTTTGCCCCAAATTTCTTAAAAAACGATCTTAAAAACTTTGCTATTTCTTTTTCCGAAATTCCTGTTTTTATTTTTCCCAAAATATAATCAAATGCCAAATCTGTTAACTTGCAAGCTTTCTCAATTTTACTAATTTCTTCTTGTAATTTTATTCTTCTTGTTTTAGGCATATTCAATTAAAAAACCATTTTTCTTAATGAACAAAATTCACAATTCTTTTCTCCACATGTCTGATCCCAAAACGACAAATCCATTATCTGCTTCCCTACTGATTTTATCATCTGCTCCAAATCGCGTACTTGAGATTCGTTGATTGGAAAAGTCTCACTTCTGAGTCTTTGCTTATCATCCGGTTCTACAAAATCAATAACACCCTCCTTCATTTTCAATAACCCTTCTTTATATCTATCCAGAAGAATTCGATAAAAAACAAGCTGTCTTAAATAATTATAATTCTTCTCATTAACACTTCCATCAATTTGCGATCTACTTTTTGGTTTACCCGATTTAAAATCATGAATCCTAACAGATCCATCGCTTGATAGAAATTCAATCATATCCAACCTGCCGTTAAGAATAATTCCTGCGGCAAATTTAACTCCCTTAATCGACATCTCACTTTGCATATCAGTAGGCCAAGCCGGAATCGCTTCTTTGAAGAAATGCTTTAAGGCCCTGTCACCCTTAATTAAGCATTCTTCTATCTCTTTTTCAGAAAGTGGCTGGTCGTCTAAATATTCTTTGAATTTATCGACTAAAAATTTGTAACCTCTTTTTTTTGTTTTTCTGTATTTAATATAAGCACTTAATGCATAGTGTATGGCGGACCCAAAAATTAAATTCTTATCCTTCTTTTCCGGTAAGGAAACGAGGTTTCTGAAAAAATATCTCCAAGGACATTTAATAAAGTTATCTAATCCTGTCGCCGATAAACCTTTTTCTAAAAATAGACTCTGTAAATATTTTTTATCCTTAGGAGTTATGTTCACTTTAACCGGCTGATTATAAACTTGTGCATTATCAAAAGTTTTCTCAAACTTTGAAACGTTAACTTTTTCTAAAAACTTCGTGTTAATTTCCTGTAGAAATTGACTCGGTAATTGCTCTCTCCCACCTAGTCCATATTTAGAATATGTCAATAGAATGCCTTTCTTAGCCCTAGTCATTCCAACGTAAAAAAGCCTACGTTCGTCTTCAATTTCTTCAAATGAAATATCCGCTTTGACATTTTGTCCGAAGTACTCCCAAGGTATTTTTATTTTTGTACTCCTTTTTCTGGAATTACCCCATCTCCCATCAAAACAATTTATGATATATACAAATTCAAACTCCAAACCCTTAGATTGGTGTGCCGTCATAAGTCTAATTCCTTCTTCCATAGACGAATTAAATTTTGTCCTCCAGGAAACTTTGTGTTTTTCTACTGTCTGTAAAAGATGCAAAAAATCCGCTAAATTAAACTTGGGATTTTTGCTAAGGTACAATTTAACTTCATCAAAAAGAGCGGTTAGTTTATTAACTATCTGATATCTCTGTCCTGACTGCAGAAAATATTCTTTAAACCCGGATCCATTCACAACATTAACAAACAATTCGTCAAAAGGAATATTATTGCTATTACTTATCCACTTGTTATATTTCCAGTAGAAATCAACGATAGCTTCCGGTTTTTCCAAACCTAATTTTTTAATATTCTTTTTGTTTATCTTTCTAATAAATTCATTAATACCTATTCTCTGCTTTCTTGAATAACTTATTATTTGATAGATATCGAAAGGGTCAATCCCCAAAAAATCGATTTGTAAAACTTTAGCAAGTATCATCTCGTCAAAAGGTTGTCCTATAGCTTGAAAAATAAGTAACAATTTTTCTATATGCAAATCTTTCAGAATATCCTGATCTGCTCTTATTACATATTTAATACCCATCCTGTTGAAGATTTGAGCTAAGGGAACGAGATCCATATTTCTTCTTGCCAAAACTGCAATTTGTGAAGGATTAGTTCCTTTTTCTATTTTTTGATTGATCTCTGATGAGATATATTCATATTCCAGATCGTAATTTGAAAATTCTGCAATTTTAATTTTCTCCGGCATTTTTTTAGAATCAGACAATAAATTTTTCGCAGGTAAAACATTTGCGCTGATATTTTTCTCAATCAAACTCCCTGTAGCATCAAGAATGATTTGATTAGACCGATAATTTATCTGAAGATTAATTAATTTTGCTGCAGGATATATTTTTTTGAAGTAAAGAAAATTTTCTAACGAAGCCCCTTGGAAACGATAGATTGCCTGCTTCTCGTCGCCTACTACAAATAAATTAGGGACTTCATAAAAATTTGCAACTAATTCAATCAGACGATTTTGTGCGGCATTAGTATCCTGATGTTCATCTATTAATATATATTGGTATTTTTCCTGTATTCTTAATAGCAATGATTTATCTACCTGCAATACTTTAATAACCTCCAGCAACATATCGTTAAAATCATATTTTTTCCCCTCACGCAAAGACTTCTGATAATTTTCAAAAACTTGCAAAAATTCTTTTGTCTTTTCGGTATCTTTTTTTAATGTCTGATATTGCCCTTTCATTTCCCCTCTGTATTTACCTTTTTCATGATACAAGTCCTTTATCTTTGTAAAATAATCTTCCTGCTTTCCAATTGCCTCTTTTAACCTATCGGGAGTGATACCTTCTTTTTTCAAATCATTAATTGATTGCAGTATGTCTTTTAGAAAATAAAACGGTTCTCCAAAAGGTTTAAGAACCAATAAATCTAGCTTTCCAATAAGTTGTTCTATCATTTCAATCTGTTCAACTTCTGTAATTAATTCTGAAGACATTAACGCAGGAGATTCATCAGGATAATTTTTTAAAATACTGTTTGCAAAAGAATGAAAAGTTGAAATTTCTACCCTAAATGCCGGCGTTCCGATAATTTCAGAAAGCCTATCCCTCATTTCATAGCTGGCTGCTTCTGAAAAAGTGAGCGCCAAAATATTCTCCGGATTTATTTGGGTTTTAAGCAAAATGTTGGCAATACGGAGAGTTAGTATTTGTGTCTTCCCCGTTCCTGGACCTGCAATTACCATAACCGGTCCTTCGATTTCATCAACTGCTTGTCTCTGGAGTGTATTTAGATTTTTGTAAGCTTTCTTAAATTCACTTGTTACCATTATGACTTGCCGTTAAACTTCCTGTTGATCTAGGGTTACTTCAACATCTTCAAATTCCAAACTTTTTACTTCTGGCAAAGGCTCTTCAATCAAGCCCGAGAGCGACCCATGAATTGTTAAAGTATTTATTTTAAGTCTATCAATTTCTTTTTCTCTTTGAGCCCAAATTTTTTGTGTTATCATTTTTTCTTTCTCTAAAGTTTTTTCCATAGTTGAATAAGTTTCAAGCATTGAGTCAATCTTTTGAGCAAATTCCGTACTAGTAATATATCTATATAAAGATTCTATTTTTTCATTTTTCCCAATAGATAAAGACTTAGTATTCGCAAGATCGATTAAACTTTTTCTTAAAATGATAGCTACTTGTAAAACACATTCAAAACTTGTGATATGTACGCCTTCTTTCTGACCAAAGAACCGAATATCTTGAGGTAAAATTGTAGAAATTATCACCGCCACATCTGCTTTTTCCTCCCTCATATCCTCTTTTAATTTACTTATCCAATCTCCCCCAAAAGCCTTGGTCCTTTTGCTCTCCCATACGATTTTACCTGCTTCCCTCCCCGTCGGATCTCTCACTACCTGAACCAAATCCGCTCCTTTAATCCCTTTACCCACCGCTTTTATATCATCAACAGGAAATTCATGCCTTAAAATTTCTTCCAGTTCTAATTCTAAAACCTCACCTTGAAGTTGCTGCGAACCTTGTCCTACTTTTCTTTGTGCTTCATCCAGAGATTTTTTTAACGAATCAATTAACTGATCTTTTTCCTTTTCTTTAAGATGAAAATTTTCCGTCATCTTTTCTGCAGTCTCTTCTTGTATTTTCTTTCGTTCTTCATCAATCTGTCGTAGTTTTTCAAGCTCTAAATTTTTCTCCTTTTCTTCTAGCTCCGCAGTTTTTTTGCGGAGTACCAATTCATTCTCTCTGAATAGATCTATCTCTTTTTTCTGCTTTTCCAGTTGTTCTTCTAAAACAAGTTTTTCTTCTTTTGTTTTTTCATCCTGTTTTTTTTGCAAATTTTGCCATTTCTCATTATATTCATCGCGTAAGTTTTGCCTTATTTGATCTTCGATTTGAGATTTAAAAGCCTGATCTATAGATATTCTTTTTTTACAGTTAGGACAAATAATATTTGTTGAGTGGTTATCCATAAAACACCGCTATTTTACCACTATTCAATCAATCGTGAGCGCAATCTCCAAATCCTCCCTTGGCTCCACCTTTGAAGTAATAGGAGTTTAAAAACACTGCCGTGGTATTTTATAGGCAATTACTGAACTTCTAAAAGGACGTTTGTTTTTTAAATCTAAACTTGCCCAATCCTCTTTCGAAATATCTCCGTCTAACTGATAAAGATTTGCAGCAATTAATCCGCCTTGATGTCGAAACATCATTTCTTTCAATAATCCGTCTGAATCCATTAAATAACTAAACACAATCGAAGAATCTAATTTTGAAGCATTAATTTTATACCCTCTTAAACTATCACTGCCTACCGCTTCTTTCCTTTTTTGACCTTTTATTGGAAACGCTTGAGCACCATCTGCGGAAAGTGCAACAGCCCACAAATAGCGATTATCTAACTGAAACTGATGAAATTTTACTTTTGCTAAAAATGGACCAACAGGATATTCATTTTTGCCATTTTTAGAACACTCTATTATTTCTGCCTTAAGTGCCCCTGTCGGTATATCTTGTAGAAAATTGGCCAACCAGGGATTGGCAGTTTCCTGATCTCGAAGAAAAACCTCTAAATCCGCGACCGGCTCTTTGATAAAAAATCCACCCATACACCCTGACCAATGCTGAACACAGATATCTAACCTAATCTGGGGATCTTTTTCTTTTTTCATGAAGCGTATCTTAACTTATTTCAGCCTAAAAAGCTAATCTTCACCCGGAGAGGAATTTTGAGTTACAATTGGGATATGGGAAAATATTTAGTAAAAATTACCCCTGCTTTGATTTTTTGGGGGATTTTTGGATTTGTGGTTTTGCAAGTCCCTTATCCTGAAAGTTTAACCCAAGCCAATGCTTTGCAAATTCTGCCTTTTTTTACCTCATTATTTTTAGCAGCGGCTTTTACGGTAAATATTTTCCTAAAACATTTCCTTCCATCATCTTCGATCGGCCTAGGGATAATTTTCCTACTTATCCTTAAAGCTTTGGATACTTTGAATATTGTCACCGGAGCGCTAACTTTAATTGCCATATATCTTCTTTTCAGCTATTTTAAGAAAATCAAAAGGAAAAGTTTGACTAAATTGCCAAAAATCACTAGACTGACAAAAAAACTATGAACAAATTCTATATCACAACCGCTATACCTTATGTAAATGGACTACCCCATGTTGGTCATTCCCTGGAATATTTTCAGGCAGATACAATCAGGCGCTACTACCAGTTACAGGGCTATAAAACTCTGCTTCTTTCTGGTGCTGATGAAAATGCCTTAAAAAATATCCACGCCGCTGAAAAAGAAGGCATCCCTGTGCAGGATTTTTTAGACAGGAATTCTAAAATCTGGGAAGATACTTACAAACTTTTAGGAATCAAGTTAGATGTTTTCCAAAGAGGGTCTGATAAAGAAAAACATTGGCCAGGGGTGCAAAAATTATGGAAACTCTGCGAAAGTCCCGGTGATATTTATAAAAAAGAATATGTGGGATTTTATTGTATCGGCTGTGAATCTTTTAAAACCAAGGTGGAACTTATTAATGGACTTTGCCAAATCCACCAAACCAAACCGGACAATGTCAAAGAAGAAAATTATTTTTTTAAATTATCAAAATATCAAGAAAAACTGATTCAACTTATTGAATCTGGCGAATTAAAAATTATTCCGGAGAATAAAAAGCAGGAGGCTATATCTTTTGTAAAATCAGGGCTTGAGGATTTCAGCATTTCCAGATCTAATGAACGGGCTAAAGATGTCGGGGTTCCGGTACCGGAAGATGAAAGCCAAAAGATTTATGTCTGGTTTGATGCTTTGGCTATATATCTTACTGGAATTGGTTTTGGGTGGAATAAAGAAAACTTCAAAAAATGGTGGCCGGCAGATTTACACATAATCGGTAAAGATATCAACAGGTTTCATACTGTTTACTGGCCTGCCATACTTTTGTCTGCCGGGTTACCTTTGCCAAAACAAATCTTAATCCACGGCTTTGTCAATTTAAAAGGCGAAAAAATTTCCAAGTCTGTGGGGAATGTAATATCACCACAAGAAGTTACGGAAAAATATGGAGTTGAATCTTTAAGATATTTTATGCTGTCACAGATTCCAACAGATTCTGATGGTGATTTTTCCATTGAAAGGTTCAAAGAAGTATACAATGCTGATTTGGCCAATGGACTTGGTAATTTAGTAGCCCGTATTGCCAAGCTTTGTGAACAAAATAATATAGTATCTGAAAATGATTCAAATAATTTAAGCAGCAATGTTGAGAAAAAACTTTTGGAATATAAATTTAATGAGGCTTTATCTACAATTTGGCTTCGTATTGCCGAAACAGAT